>NZ_JAYQWM010000072.1:0-18060 GCF_036662595.1 Escherichia sp. Lx600-2
ATCGGTGGAGCTGCATGACAAAGTCATCGGGCATTATCTGAACATAAAACACTATCAATAAGTTGGAGTCATTACCTCTCTGTTTTATGCATCGTCTGATTAGCGTCGCAAATAAGATTAAAGAAGGGGCATTTCAGCCCCTCTTTCATATTCTGAGTTAATCAATAACGGCGCAGTCTAGCCGTGTTCTGGCCGGAAAGGTCAGCTTTTTCAGGTTAACCCCGCGCAGGTCAGTCATACCATCTGCTATTGTTCGTTTCAGCATTGCTCAGGTCAACCTCGAGACAGTCAATACCACAAATGACAACCCCGTTAAAGTAAGCATTACTCAGATCAATGCCCCCGGTCCTGGTGCTCTTTTTCAGCTGCAACTCCAGAGTAAATATCGCCTCATCGCCAATAAAAAAACTGACGCATAACGTACCTTCTGGCGAGAGTGAGGCCTTCGCGGCCATATTTTCCGGATCTTTTGCGTATTCTTTGAGTTCATTAAATTTTATCAGCCAGTGAGTTAACTGATCACGCGCCTTCCCGTCGACAGCCCCGGTAAAGTATTTTGAGTAGTCATCACTATTCTGGAAATAAAATGCATCCTTCAGAATTTGCCTTGCCGCAGCCTGGGAATGTTTATCTGACCGGAAGAGATTGCGTAACGTCTCCCATAGCTCTTCAAAGATATTCATATTCTCGGTCTTTTGGACCAAGTTAACCATCCTGATAATCTGAGAATTAGTAAGGCCTGGATCTTTAGTGGTATTACTAGCAGGGATACTAATCTGTTCTGGGTTTCTTACTTTCATGCTGATAGCTCCACTCTGAGTAAAAAACTCAGAATAAGCGTCTTGAATAAGAATACTGTCAAAAATCGCTCATTCACGTAATAAGCCGTTGCGTTACCGATTTTGACTGTGCTAAGGGGATTCTTTCGGATCAACGCTCTCCAGCTATGCAAATACGCTCTTGATAGCTGAACGAATATTGGCTTTTTTAATACGCCTTCTCTATGGATTGCTGGTTGATAACAAAATCACTACACTAACGCCGTTCTCAACGGGGTGCCACGCGGACGCGTGCGCTGAGAAAATACCCGTCGAACCTGATCCGGATAACGCCGGCGAAGGGATTTGAGGCTCCTTCTCAAGTCCTTTGCCACTCTTTTTTGAGGTGCAAAGTGTTAAAAAAATGTCTTCCCCTGCTGTTGCTGTGCACAGCGCCCGTTTTCGCTAAACCCGTTCTGACTGTTTATACCTACGATTCCTTCGCCGCCGACTGGGGGCCTGGTCCGGTGGTTAAAAAAGCCTTTGAAGCCGACTGTAATTGCGAACTGAAACTGGTGGCGCTGGAAGATGGCGTTTCGCTTCTCAACCGTCTACGGATGGAAGGCAAAAACAGTAAAGCCGATGTGGTGCTGGGGCTGGATAACAACCTGTTAGACGCCGCCAGTAAAACCGGACTGTTTGCCAAAAGCGGTGTGGCAGCGGATGCCGTTAACGTTCCCGGCGGCTGGAATAATGACACTTTCGTACCGTTTGATTATGGCTACTTCGCCTTCGTTTATGACAAGAACAAACTGAAAAACCCGCCACAAAGCCTGAAAGAACTGGTTGAGAGCGATCAAAACTGGCGGGTGATTTATCAGGATCCGCGCACCAGTACACCGGGGCTGGGTCTGTTGCTATGGATGCAAAAAGTCTATGGCGATGACGCCCCACAAGCCTGGCAGAAACTGGCGAAGAAAACGGTCACGGTCACCAAAGGCTGGAGCGAAGCCTACGGCCTGTTTTTAAAAGGTGAAAGCGATCTGGTACTGAGTTACACCACCTCTCCGGCTTATCACATTCTCGAAGAGAAGAAAGATAACTACGCCGCCGCGAACTTCAGCGAAGGTCACTATCTGCAAGTGGAAGTCGCCGCTCGCACCGCTGCCAGCAAGCAGCCGGAGCTGGCGCAAAAATTCCTCCAGTTTATGGTTTCTCCGGCTTTCCAGAATGCGATCCCAACCGGCAACTGGATGTATCCGGTGGCAAACGTCACGCTGCCTGCCGGTTTTGAAAAATTGACCAAACCCGCAACCACGCTGGAGTTCACGCCAGCCGAAGTGGCGGCACAACGTCAGGCATGGATTAGCGAATGGCAACGCGCCGTCAGCCGTTAATTCCCGGCTGGTTAATTCCAGGTGTAAGCGCCGCCACGCTGGTGGTAGCGGTTGCGCTAGCGGCGTTTCTCGCCCTGTGGTGGAACGCGCCGCAGGGTGACTGGTCGGCAGTCTGGCAGGACAGCTACCTGTGGCATGTGGTGCGCTTCTCCTTCTGGCAGGCGTTTCTCTCGGCGCTACTCTCTGTCGTACCCGCGATATTCCTCGCCCGCGCGCTCTATCGCAGGCGCTTTCCGGGTCGGCTGGCGCTGTTGCGTCTGTGCGCAATGACCTTGATCCTCCCGGTGCTGGTTGCTGTTTTCGGCATTCTTAGCGTCTATGGTCGCCAGGGCTGGCTGGCATCGCTCTGCCAATCGCTCGGTCTGGAGTGGACCTTTTCGCCCTACGGCCTGCAAGGCATTTTGCTGGCCCATGTGTTTTTTAATCTGCCGATGGCGAGCCGCTTATTACTCCAGGCACTGGAAAACATTCCCGGCGAACAACGTCAGCTTGCCGCCCAGCTTGGGATGCGCGGCTGGCATTTTTTCCGCTTCGTCGAATGGCCGTGGTTACGGCGACAAATCCCGCCGGTTACCGCGCTTATCTTTATGCTCTGTTTCGCCAGCTTCGCCACCGTGTTATCGCTGGGCGGCGGTCCGCAGGCAACCACTATCGAGCTGGCAATCTATCAGGCGCTGAGTTACGACTACGATCCTGCCCGCGCGGCGATGCTGGCGCTGATCCAGATGGTGTGTTGCCTTGGGCTGGTGCTGTTGAGTCAGCGACTGAGTAAGGCCATTGCGCCCGGCACCACGCTGCTGCAAGGCTGGCGCGACCCGGACGATCGTCTGCATAGCCGCATTTGCGACACGATGTTAATTGTGCTGGCGCTGCTGCTGTTGCTGCCACCGTTGCTGGCGGTGATCGTCGATGGGGTAAATCGCCAGTTGCCGGAAGTGCTGGCACAACCGGTGCTGTGGCAGGCGCTGTGGACCTCGTTGCGTATTGCGCTGGCGGCAGGTGTATTGTGCGTAGTGCTGACCATGATGCTGCTATGGAGCAGTCGCGAACTTCGGGCGCGGCAAAAAATGCTGGCGGGCCAGGCGCTGGAGATGAGCGGCATGTTGATCCTCGCTATGCCGGGGATTGTGCTGGCAACGGGCTTCTTTTTACTGCTCAACAGCACCATTGGCCTGCCGCAATCTGCTGACGGCATTGTGATTTTCACCAATGCGTTAATGGCGATCCCCTACGCCCTGAAAGTACTGGAAAACCCGATGCGCGATATCACCGCCCGCTACAGCATGTTATGTCAGTCGCTGGGCATTGAAGGCTGGTCGCGCTTAAAAGTGGTGGAACTGCGCGCCCTGAAACGTCCTCTGGCGCAGGCACTGGCCTTTGCTTGTGTGCTGTCGATTGGTGATTTTGGCGTGGTGGCGCTGTTCGGTAACGATGATTTCCGTACCCTGCCATTTTATCTCTACCAGCAAATTGGCTCCTATCGCAGCCAGGACGGCGCAGTCACCGCGTTAATTCTGCTGCTGCTCTGTTTTCTGCTGTTTACCGTGATTGAAAAACTACCGGGGCGAAATGTTAAAACTGACTGATATCACCTGGCTTTATCACCATTTGCCGATGCGTTTTAGCTTAACGGTGGAACGCGGCGAGCAGGTGGCGATCCTCGGACCAAGCGGCGCGGGTAAAAGTACCCTGCTGAATTTGATCGCCGGTTTTCTGACGCCAGCCAGCGGTTCGCTGACTATCGACGGCGTTGATCACACAACTATGCCGCCGTCACGCCGTCCGGTGTCGATGCTGTTTCAGGATAACAACCTGTTCAGTCACCTGACGGTCGCGCAGAACATCGGGCTGGGGCTAAATCCGGGCTTGAAGCTGAACGCGGTACAGCAGGAGAAAATGCACGCTATCGCCCGTCAGATGGGAATTGATAATTTAATGATGCGCTTACCGGGCGAGCTTTCCGGCGGTCAGCGACAGCGAGTGGCGTTAGCCCGTTGTCTGGTACGCGAACAGCCGATTTTATTGCTCGATGAACCGTTCTCCGCGCTCGATCCGGCGCTACGCCAGGAGATGTTGACGCTGGTGAGCACGAGCTGCCAGCAGCAAAAAATGACGCTATTGATGGTGTCGCACAGCGTGGAAGATGCGGCGCGGATCGCCACGCGCTCGGTGGTGGTCGCCGACGGGCGTATCGCCTGGCAGGGTAAGACCGAAGAATTGTTGAGCGGTAAGGCGAGTGCTTCGGCGCTGTTGGGAATTACAGGTTAATATGCACTGTCGGATGCGGCGTGAACGCCTTATCCGACCTACGGGTGCGTTTTGTCCGCATCAAGCGCCCCACACAAGACTATGCCCTAAACTCCAACCACTTTACGCAAAATATCGATATACACCGGCATTAACGGATGGCGAATTAACACCACCAGCGCCACCACGCCGATGGCAGAAATCAACGGCGTCAGCCACAACAAACGACCGCGGGACAAATAATGACTCAAACGGTCAGTCGCTTTACCACTGCGCCATAACCGCCAGCACAGCCAGCCACCAACCCACAAAAATACCGCCGTCGCCAGCAGCAACCATTTAAACTCACTGCTCTGCATTCCGGCTGGAATATCGATCGCCGCACCCGCCAGAATCCCCGGCAGGAAGTAAAACGGTGGCCACAGCAGGCAGCCGATAATATTCGGCGTGATAAATTTTGCCACCGGGAGATCCAGCATTCCCGCCACCATTGGCACCAGCGGACGCGTCGGGCCAACAAAACGACCGACCAGAATGGTGAACATGCTGTGTTGATGCAACGCATGTTCAGTTTTATCGAGTAATGCTTTGTTCTTCTTCAGAAATGACCAACGATGCAATGGCTTTTTAAAACGCCAGCCCAGCCAGAAGGAGATCCAGTCGCCCAGCAGACAACCGACGATCCCTGCCAGCCAGGCGTGCCAAAAACTTAACTCGCCGCTGCCAATCAGCGCTCCCAGCCCCGCCATCAGCACCGTACCGGGTAGAATCAAACCGACCAGCGCCAGCGACTCCAGAAAGGCCACCAACACCACCGCCATCAATGAATACACGGTGGATTGGGTAATAAAGTGTTCCAGCAATGCTTGCATAATGTGCCTGTCAAATGGACGAAGCAGGGATTCTGCAAACCCTATGCTACTCCGTCAAGCCGTCAATTGTCTGATTCGTTACCAATTATGACAACTTGACGGCTACATCATTCACTTTTTCTTCACAACCGGCACGGAACTCGCTCGGGCTGGCCCCGGTGCATTTTTTAAATACCCGCGAGAAATAGAGTTGATCGTCAAAACCGACATTGCGACCGACGGTAGCGATAGGCATCCGGGTGGTGCTCAAAAGCAGCTTCGCCTGACTAATGCGTTGGTCCTCGCGCCAGCTTAAGACGCTAATCCCTAACTGCTGGCGGAAAAGATGTGACAGACGCGACGGCGACAAGCAAACATGCTGTGCGACGCTGGCGATATCAAAATTGCTGTCTGCCAGGTGATCGCTGATGTACTGACAAGCCTCGCGTACACGATTATCCATCGGTGGATGGAGCGACTCGTTAATCGCTTCCATGCGCCGCAGTAACAATTGCTCAAGCAGATTTATCGCCAGCAGCTCCGAATAGCGCCCTTCCCCTTGCCCGGCGTTAATGATTTGCCCAAACAGGTCGCTGAAATGCGGCTGGTGCGCTTCATCCGGGCGAAAGAAACCCGTATTGGCAAATATTGACGGCCAGTTAAGCCATTCATGCCAGTAGGCGCGCGGACGAAAGTAAACCCACTGGTGATACCATTCGCGAGCCTCCGGATGACGGCCGTAGTGATGAATCTCTCCTGGCGGGAACAGCAAAATATCACCCGGTCGGCAGACAAATTCTCGTCCCTGATTTTTCACCACCCCCTGACCGCGAATGGTGAGATTGAGAATATAACCTTTCATTCCCAGCGGTCGGTCGATAAAAAAATCGAGATAACCGTTGGCCTCAATCGGCGTTAAACCCGCCACCAGATGGGCGTTAAACGAGTATCCCGGCAGCAGGGGATCATTTTGCGCTTCAGCCATACTTTTCATACTCCCGCCATTCAGAGAAGAAACCAATTGTCCATATTGCATCAGATATTGCCGTCACTGCGTCTTTTACTGGCTCTTCTCGCTAACCCAACCGGTAACCCCGCTTATTAAAAGCATTCTGTAACAAAGCGGGACCAAAGCCATGACAAAAACGCGTAACAAAAGTGTCTATAATCACGGCAGAAAAGTCCACATTGATAATTTGCACGGCGTCACACTTTGCTATGCCATAGCATTTTTATCCATAAGATTAGCGGATCCTACCTGACGCTTTTTTTCGCAACTCTCTACTGTTTCTCCATACCCGTTTTTTTGGATGGAGTGAAACGATGGCGATTGCAATTGGCCTCGATTTTGGCAGTGATTCTGTGCGAGCTTTGGCGGTGGACTGCGCCAGCGGTGAAGAGATCGCCACCAGCGTAGAGTGGTATCCCCGTTGGCAAAAAGGGCAATTTTGTGATGCCCCGAATAACCAGTTCCGTCATCATCCGCGTGACTACATTGAGTCAATGGAAGCGGCACTGAAAACCGTGCTTGCAGAGCTTAGCGTCGAACAGCGCGCAGCTGTGGTCGGGATTGGCGTTGACAGTACCGGCTCGACGCCCGCACCGATTGATGCCGACGGTAACGTGCTGGCGCTGCGCCCAGAGTTTGCCGAAAACCCGAACGCGATGTTCGTATTGTGGAAAGACCACACTGCGGTTGAAGAAGCGGAAGAGATTACCCGTTTGTGCCACGCGCCGGGCAATGTTGACTACTCCCGCTATATTGGCGGTATTTATTCCAGCGAATGGTTCTGGGCAAAAATCCTGCATGTGACTCGCCAGGACAGCGCCGTGGCGCAATCTGCCGCATCGTGGATTGAGCTGTGCGACTGGGTGCCAGCTCTGCTTTCCGGTACCACCCGCCCGCAGGATATTCGTCGCGGACGTTGCAGCGCCGGGCATAAATCTCTGTGGCACGAAAGCTGGGGCGGCCTGCCGCCAGCCAGTTTCTTTGACGAACTGGACCCGATCCTCAATCGCCATTTGCCTTCCCCGCTGTTCACTGATACCTGGACTGCCGATATTCCGGTGGGCACCTTATGCCCGGAATGGGCGCAGCGTCTCGGCCTGCCTGAAAGCGTGGTGATTTCCGGCGGCGCGTTTGACTGCCATATGGGCGCAGTTGGCGCAGGCGCACAGCCTAACGCACTGGTAAAAGTTATCGGTACTTCCACCTGCGACATTCTGATTGCCGACAAACAGAGCGTTGGCGAGCGGGCAGTTAAAGGTATTTGCGGTCAGGTTGATGGCAGCGTGGTGCCTGGATTTATCGGTCTGGAAGCAGGCCAATCGGCGTTTGGTGATATCTACGCCTGGTTTGGTCGCGTACTCGGCTGGCCGCTGGAACAGCTTGCCGCCCAGCATCCGGAACTAAAAGAGCAAATCAACGCCAGCCAGAAACAACTGCTTCCGGCGCTGACCGAAGCATGGGCCAAAAATCCGTCTCTGGATCACCTGCCGGTGGTGCTCGACTGGTTTAACGGCCGCCGCACACCGAACGCTAACCAACGCCTGAAAGGGGTGATTACCGATCTTAACCTCGCTACCGACGCTCCGCTGCTGTTCGGCGGTTTGATTGCTGCCACCGCCTTTGGCGCACGCGCAATCATGGAGTGCTTTACCGATCAGGGGATCGCCGTTAATAACGTGATGGCGCTGGGCGGCATCGCGCGGAAAAACCAGGTCATTATGCAGGCCTGCTGCGACGTGCTGAATCGCCCGCTGCAAATTGTTGCCTCTGACCAGTGCTGTGCGCTCGGTGCGGCGATTTTTGCTGCCGTCGCCGCGAAAGTGCACGCAGACATCCCCTCAGCCCAGCAAAAAATGGCCAGTGCGGTAGAGAAAACCCTGCAACCGCGCAGCGAACAGGCACAACGCTTTGAACAGCTTTATCGCCGCTATCAGCAATGGGCGATGAGCGCCGAACAACACTATCTTCCAACTTCCGCCCCGGCACAGGCTGCCCAGGCCGTTCCGACTCTATAAGGACACGATAATGACGATTTTTGATAATTATGAAGTGTGGTTTGTCATTGGCAGCCAGCATCTGTATGGCCCGGAAACCCTGCGTCAGGTCACCCAACATGCCGAGCACGTTGTTAATGCGCTAAATACGGAAGCGAAACTGCCCTGCAAACTGGTGTTGAAACCGCTGGGCACCACGCCGGATGAAATCACCGCTATTTGCCGCGACGCGAATTACGACGATCGTTGCGCTGGTCTGGTGGTGTGGCTGCACACCTTCTCCCCGGCCAAAATGTGGATCAACGGCCTGACCATGCTCAACAAACCGTTGCTGCAATTCCACACCCAGTTTAACGCGGCGCTGCCGTGGGACAGTATCGATATGGACTTTATGAACCTGAACCAGACCGCGCACGGCGGTCGCGAGTTCGGCTTCATTGGCGCGCGTATGCGTCAGCAACATGCCGTCGTTACCGGTCACTGGCAGGATAAACAAGCCCATGAGCGTATCGGCTCCTGGATGCGTCAGGCGGTCTCTAAACAGGATACCCGTCATCTGAAAGTCTGCCGTTTTGGCGATAACATGCGTGAAGTGGCGGTCACCGATGGCGATAAAGTTGCCGCACAAATCAAGTTCGGTTTCTCCGTCAATACCTGGGCGGTTGGCGATCTGGTGCAGGTGGTGAACTCCATCAGCGACGGCGATGTTAACGCGCTGGTCGATGAGTACGAAAGCTGCTACACCATGACGCCTGCCACACAAATCCACGGCGAAAAACGACAGAACGTGCTGGAAGCGGCGCGTATTGAGCTGGGGATGAAACGTTTCCTGGAACAAGGTGGCTTCCACGCGTTCACCACCACCTTTGAAGATTTGCACGGTCTGAAACAGCTTCCTGGTCTGGCCGTACAGCGTCTGATGCAGCAGGGTTACGGCTTTGCGGGCGAAGGCGACTGGAAAACTGCCGCCCTGCTTCGCATCATGAAGGTGATGTCAACCGGTCTGCAGGGCGGCACCTCCTTTATGGAGGACTACACCTATCACTTCGAGAAAGGCAATGACCTGGTGCTCGGCTCCCATATGCTGGAAGTCTGCCCGTCGATCGCCGCAGAAGAGAAACCGATCCTCGACGTTCAGCATCTCGGTATTGGTGGTAAGGACGATCCTGCCCGCCTGATCTTCAATACCCAAACCGGCCCAGCGATTGTCGCCAGCTTGATTGATCTCGGCGATCGTTACCGTCTACTGGTTAACTGCATCGACACGGTGAAAACACCGCACTCCCTGCCGAAACTGCCGGTGGCGAATGCGCTGTGGAAAGCGCAACCGGATCTGCCAACTGCTTCCGAAGCGTGGATCCTTGCTGGTGGTGCGCACCACACCGTCTTCAGCCATGCGCTGAACCTCAACGATATGCGCCAGTTCGCCGAGATGCACGACATTGAAATCACGGTGATTGATAACGACACCCGCCTGCCAGCGTTTAAAGACGCACTGCGCTGGAACGAAGTGTATTACGGATTTCGTCGCTAAGTAGCCGCATCAGGTATGTAACGCCTGATGCGACGCTGACGCGTCTTATCAGGCCTACACGCTGTGATTTTGTAGGCGGAATAAGCAAAGCGCATCCGGCATTGTTTTCCCCCTCGCCCCTTCGGGGAGAGGGCCGGGGTGAGGGGAAACGACCTCTCAGGAGTCAACATGTTAGAAGATCTCAAACGCCAGGTATTAGAAGCCAACCTGGCGCTGCCAAAACACAACCTGGTCACGCTCACATGGGGCAACGTCAGCGCCGTTGATCGCGAGCGCGGCGTCTTTGTGATCAAACCTTCCGGCGTCGATTACAGCATCATGACCGCTGACGATATGGTCGTGGTCAGCATCGAAACCGGTGAAGTGGTTGAAGGTGCGAAAAAGCCCTCCTCCGATACGCCAACTCACCGGCTGCTCTATCAGGCATTCCCGTCCATTGGCGGCATTGTGCACACGCACTCGCGCCACGCCACCATCTGGGCGCAGGCGGGTCAGTCGATTCCAGCTACCGGCACCACCCACGCCGACTATTTCTACGGCACCATTCCCTGCACCCGCAAAATGACCGACGCAGAAATCAACGGCGAATATGAGTGGGAAACCGGTAACGTCATCGTAGAAACCTTCGAAAAACAGGGTATCGATGCAGCGCAAATGCCCGGCGTCCTGGTCCATTCTCACGGCCCATTTGCATGGGGCAAAAATGCCGAAGATGCGGTGCATAACGCCATCGTGCTGGAAGAGGTCGCTTATATGGGGATATTCTGCCGTCAGTTAGCGCCGCAGTTACCGGATATGCAGCAAACGCTGCTGGATAAACACTATCTGCGTAAGCATGGCGCGAAGGCATATTACGGGCAGTAATGACTGTATAAAACCACAGCCAATCAAATGAAACCAGGCTATAATCAAGCCTGGTTTTTTGATGGATTTTCAGCGTGGCGCAGGCAGGTTTTATCTTAACCCGACACTGGCGGGATACCCCGCAAGGAACAGAGGTCTCCTTCTGGCTGGCGACGGACAACGGGCCGTTGCAGGTTACGCTTGCACCGCAAGAGTCCGTGGCGTTTATTCCCGCCGATCAGGTTCCCCGCGCTCAGCATATTTTGCGGGGTGAACAAGGCTTTCGCCTGACGCCGCTGGCGTTAAAGGATTTTCACCGCCAGCCGGTGTATGGCCTTTACTGTCGCGCCCATCGCCAATTGATGAATTACGAAAAGCGCCTGCGTGAAGGTGGCGTTACCGTCTACGAGGCCGATGTGCGCCCGCCAGAACGCTATCTGATGGAGCGGTTTATCACCTCACCGGTGTGGGTCGAGGGTGATATGCACAATGGCGCTATCGTTAATGCCCGTCTGAAACCGCATCCCGACTATCGTCCGCCGCTCAAGTGGGTTTCTATTGATATTGAAACCACCCGCCACGGTGAGCTGTACTGCATCGGCCTGGAAGGTTGCGGGCAGCGCATCGTTTATATGCTGGGACCAGAGAATGGCGACGCCTCCGCGCTCGATTTCGAACTGGAATACGTCGCCAGTCGCCCGCAGCTACTGGAAAAACTCAACGCCTGGTTTGCAAACTACGATCCTGATGTGATCATCGGTTGGAACGTGGTGCAGTTTGATCTGCGAATGCTGCAAAAACATGCCGAGCGTTACCGTATTCCACTGCGGCTGGGGCGCGATAACAGCGAGCTGGAGTGGCGCGAGCACGGTTTTAAAAACGGTGTCTTTTTTGCTCAGGCTAAAGGTCGGCTAATTATCGACGGTATCGAGGCGCTGAAATCCGCGTTCTGGAATTTCTCTTCATTCTCGCTGGAAACTGTCGCTCAGGAGCTATTAGGCGAAGGAAAATCTATCGATAACCCGTGGGATCGAATGGACGAAATTGACCGCCGTTTCGCCGAAGATAAACCTGCGCTGGCAACTTATAACCTGAAAGATTGCGAGCTGGTGACGCAGATCTTCCACAAAACTGAAATCATGCCATTTTTACTCGAACGAGCAACGGTGAACGGCCTGCCGGTGGACCGGCACGGCGGTTCAGTGGCGGCGTTTGGTCATCTCTATTTTCCCCGGATGCATCGCGCCGGATATGTCGCGCCCAATCTCGGCGAAGTGCCGCCGCACGCCAGCCCTGGCGGCTACGTGATGGATTCGCGACCTGGGCTTTATGATTCGGTGCTGGTGCTGGACTACAAAAGCCTGTACCCGTCGATCATCCGCACCTTTCTGATTGATCCCGTCGGGCTGGTGGAAGGCATGGCGCAGCCTGATCCAGAGCACAGTACCGAAGGTTTTCTCGATGCCTGGTTCTCACGGGAGAAACATTGCCTGCCGGAGATTGTGACTAACATCTGGCACGGGCGCGATGAAGCCAAACGTCAGGGTAATAAGCCGCTTTCGCAGGCGCTGAAGATCATTATGAATGCCTTTTATGGCGTGCTCGGCACCACCGCCTGCCGCTTCTTCGATCCGCGCCTGGCATCGTCGATCACCATGCGTGGTCATCAGATCATGCGGCAAACCAAAGCGTTGATTGAAGCGCAGGGCTACGACGTGATCTACGGCGATACCGACTCAACGTTTGTCTGGCTGAAAGGTGCACATTCGGAAGAAGAAGCGGCGAAAATCGGTCGTGCACTGGTGCAGCACGTTAACGCCTGGTGGGCGGAAACGCTGCAAAAACAACAGCTGACCAGCGCACTGGAACTGGAGTATGAAACCCATTTCTGCCGTTTTCTGATGCCAACCATTCGCGGAGCCGATACCGGCAGTAAAAAGCGTTATGCCGGGCTGATTCAGGAGGGCGACAAACAGCGGATGGTGTTTAAAGGGCTGGAAACCGTGCGTACGGACTGGACGCCGCTGGCCCAGCAGTTTCAGCAGGAGCTTTACCTGCGTATCTTCCGCAACGAGCCATATCAGGAGTACGTCCGCGAAACCATCGACAAACTGATGGCGGGTGAACTGGATGCGCGGCTGGTTTACCGTAAACGCCTTCGCCGTCCGCTGAGCGAATATCAGCGTAATGTTCCGCCTCATGTACGCGCCGCTCGTCTTGCCGATGAAGAAAACCAAAAGCGCGGTCGCCCCTTGCAATATCAGAACCGCGGCACCATTAAGTACGTATGGACCACCAACGGCCCGGAGCCGCTGGACTACCAACGTTCACCACTGGATTACGAACACTATCTGACCCGCCAGCTACAACCCGTGGCGGAGGGAATACTCCCTTTTATTGAGGATAATTTTGCTACACTTATGACCGGGCAACTTGGGCTATTTTGAGCAAAAAAAGAGTTCGCCAGATACCATTTTGATGCGTGACGAATGCTTTGCCATCCAGTACCATAGCGCCCTTTCCATTCCTGGACCTGAATAACACCACTACCTCATAAGCACGGTAGCGGGTGGTTATTGCCTGCAATTAAAGATATAGAGCCGAACACATATGCCTTTTACACTTGGTCAACGCTGGATCAGCGATACAGAAAGCGAATTGGGACTTGGAACCGTTGTCGCGGTGGATGCGCGAACTGTCACTTTACTTTTCCCATCTACTGGTGAAAACCGTCTGTACGCACGCAGTGATTCCCCCGTGACCCGCGTGATGTTCAACCCTGGTGATACCATTACCAGCCATGACGGCTGGCAGATGCAAGTCGAAGAAGTAAAAGAAGAAAATGGCTTGCTGACCTATATCGGTACTCGCCTGGATACTGAAGAGTCCGGCGTAGCCCTGCGTGAAGTTTTCCTTGATAGCAAACTGGTGTTCAGCAAACCGCAGGACCGCCTGTTTGCCGGGCAGATTGACCGTATGGACCGCTTTGCGCTGCGCTATCGTGCGCGTAAGTATTCCAGCGAACAGTTCCGTATGCCGTACAGCGGCCTGCGCGGTCAGCGTACCAGCCTGATCCCGCACCAGCTCAACATCGCTCATGATGTTGGCCGCCGCCACGCGCCGCGCGTCCTGCTGGCTGACGAAGTGGGTTTAGGGAAAACCATTGAAGCCGGGATGATCCTGCATCAGCAACTGCTCTCTGGCGCTGCTGAACGTGTGCTGATTATCGTCCCGGAAACCTTACAGCATCAGTGGCTGGTAGAAATGCTGCGCCGTTTCAACCTGCGCTTTGCGCTGTTTGATGATGAGCGTTATGCCGAAGCTCAGCACGATGCTTACAACCCGTTCGACACCGAACAGCTGGTGATTTGCTCGCTGGATTTTGCCCGTCGTAGCAAACAGCGGCTGGAACATCTCTGTGAAGCCGAATGGGACCTGCTGGTGGTCGATGAAGCGCATCACCTGGTGTGGAGCGAAGATGCGCCAAGCCGTGAATATCAGGCCATTGAACAACTGGCAGAGCACGTGCCGGGCGTTCTGCTGCTGACCGCGACCCCGGAACAGCTGGGGATGGAAAGCCACTTCGCCCGTCTGCGTCTGCTGGACCCGAACCGTTTCCACGATTTTGCGCAGTTCGTTGAAGAGCAGAAAAATTATCGTCCGGTTGCGGACGCCGTTGCCATGCTGCTGGCAGGTAACAAACTGAGCAATGACGAACTGAACATGCTCGGCGAGATGATCGGCGAGCAGGATATCGAGCCGCTGTTGCAAGCAGCAAACAGCGACAGCGAAGATGCCCAGAGCGCCCGTCAGGAGCTGGTTTCGATGCTGATGGATCGCCACGGCACCAGCCGCGTGCTGTTCCGTAACACCCGTAACGGTGTGAAAGGATTCCCGAAACGCGAGCTGCACACCATTAAGCTGCCGCTACCGACGCAGTATCAGACGGCTATTAAAGTCTCCGGCATTATGGGCGCACGCAAAAGTGCGGAAGATCGCGCCCGCGATATGCTCTACCCGGAGCGTATTTATCAGGAATTTGAAGGTGATAACGCCACCTGGTGGAACTTCGATCCGCGCGTTGAGTGGCTGATGGGCTACCTGACCAGCCATCGCTCTCAGAAAGTGCTGGTGATCTGCGCTAAAGCTGCCACTGCGCTGCAACTGGAGCAAGTACTGCGCGAACGTGAAGGTATCCGCGCTGCTGTGTTCCACGAAGGCATGTCGATTATTGAGCGTGACCGCGCTGCCGCCTGGTTTGCTGAAGAAGACACCGGCGCACAGGTACTGCTGTGCTCGGAAATCGGTTCTGAAGGACGTAACTTCCAGTTCGCCAGCCACATGGTGATGTTTGACCTACCATTCAACCCGGATCTGCTGGAGCAGCGTATTGGTCGTCTGGATCGTATCGGCCAGGCGCACGATATTCAGATCCATGTGCCTTATCTGGAGAAAACCGCTCAGTCGGTGCTGGTGCGCTGGTATCACGAAGGTCTGGATGCATTTGAACACACCTGCCCGACCGGACGCACTATTTACGATAGCGTCTACAACGATCTGATTAACTATCTGGCTTCACCGGATCAAATCGAAGGCTTTGACGATCTGATCAAAAACTGCCGCGAGCAACATGAAGCGCTGAAAGCACAGCTGGAACAGGGGCGTGACCGCCTGCTGGAAATCCACTCCAACGGTGGCGAAAAAGCCCAGGCACTGGCAGAAAGCATTGAAGAGCAGGATGACGATACCAACCTGATCGCCTTCGCCATGAACCTGTTCGATATTATCGGTATCAATCAGGACGATCGCGGCGACAACATGATCGTGCTGACACCGTCCGATCATATGCTGGTGCCGGACTTCCCTGGCTTGTCGGAAGATGGCATCACCATCACCTTCGACCGTGAAGTGGCGCTGGCGCGTGAAGATGCGCAGTTTATTACCTGGGAGCATCCGCTGATCCGCAACGGTCTGGATCTGATCCTTTCTGGCGATACTGGTAGCAGCACGATTTCACTGTTGAAAAACAAAGCGTTACCGGTAGGTACGCTGTTGGTGGAACTGATTTACGTGGTCGAAGCCCAGGCGCCGAAGCAGTTGCAGCTCAACCGCTTCCTGCCACCGACGCCGGCACGTATGCTGCTGGATAAAAATGGCAACAACCTGGCGGCCCAGGTGGAGTTTGAAACCTTTAACCGCCAGCTTAACGCGGTTAACCGTCACACCGGCAGCAAACTGGTTAATGCCGTGCAGCAGGATGTTCACGCTATCCTTCAGCTGGGTGAAGCGCAGATCGAGAAATCGGCCCGTGCATTGATTGATACCGCACGTAACGAAGCCGACGAAAAACTGTCTGCCGAGCTGTCTCGTCTGGAAGCGCTGCGCGCAGTGAACCCGAACATTCGTGACGACGAACTGACCGCCATTGAGAGCAACCGTCAGCAGGTAATGGAAAGCCTGGATCAGGCAGGCTGGCGTCTGGATGCCCTGCGTTTGATCGTTGTAACGCATCAGTAACGGAGCCGAAAATGGGGATGGAAAACTACAATCCACCGCAGGAACCCTGGTTGGTTATCCTGTATCAGGATGACCATATTATGGTGGTCAACAAGCCGAGCGGTTTGTTGTCAGTGCCGGGTCGTCTGGAAGAGCACAAAGACAGCGTGATGACGCGCATTCAGCGTGATTATCCGCAGGCAGAATCGGTGCATCGTCTGGATATGGCTACCAGCGGCGTGATTGTAGTGGCGCTGACCAAAGCCGCGGAGCGGGAGTTAAAACGCCAGTTCCGCGAGCGCGAGCCGAAAAAGCAGTATGTGGCCCGCGTCTGGGGGCATCCATCCCCTGCGGAAGGTCTGGTAGATCTGCCGCTGATTTGCGACTGGCCAAACCGCCCGAAACAGAAAGTCTGTTACGAAACAGGTAAACCTGCGCAGACGGAATATGAAGTGGTGGAGTATGCGGCGGATAACACGGCAAGAGTGGTGTTAAAACCGATTACCGGGCGTTCGCATCAATTGCGTGTGCATATGCTGGCGCTGGGTCATCCGATTCTCGGCGATCGTTTTTATGCATCACCGGAAGCGAGAGCGATGGCACCGCGTTTGTTGCTACATGCAGAGATGTTGACGATTACCCATCCGGCGTATGGCAATAGTATGACGTTTAAAGCGCCAGCGGATTTTTAACCTTTCCTGTACGTTTATACCCTCATCCTAAGGGCTGCCTCTTGTACATAAATCCCCGAGTCCGGGGATTTTTTGTTTCTGCCAAACTGCTTTCAGTTGTTGCGTGTGGCTACGCTTTCCATTTGGTAATTCCCTTCCTGCTCCACAGCGAATTTTTGAACTTTTTCTTCACCCGTTGATCGTCTCTACTATTTCATTTTATCGGGTCTGTTATGGTCCTTTCTGATTGTTATTCATGGGCTAATTAGCAGTCTGGTTGGCAATGCCCATCTCGGTGATCCGCGTCGTGCACGACGCCTTGCGTCACTAGCCTCTTCTCTCGCTCATCATGCAGGTCTTTCTAATTGTGAAATCAACCTTAGCTTATTCTGGATCATTCAATAATTGCGTTGGCAATAATTTCTTCAGCAGTACTTTATTTAGTAGCAATTTCTTCGGTAGCAATTTTTTTGGGAGTGATTTTATTAATAATAATTACCTCATCATATAGGTGGGTAGCACCGTCCACGGTAGCACCGTCCAGGTTAGCATTCCACCCAGGTTCCAAGTAAAGGACTTTATTATGACCTTTCATTGTTTTGAGACCAAAGTAACAATCCCTCATGTCAACGCCGGGAAGGTAAGCCTCTCTAAGATCAACGCCCAAGTTACCTGGGCCTTTATGCAGCTGCAACGTCTGAGTACATATCTCCTTATTTTCAATAAAAAAAGTGACACTTAACTCGATATCACCGTAGGTCTCGGCGACCCAGCACATATTGCCCTTTGCGACCATCTCATCCGGATTTTTTGCGCATGTTTTGAGTTCATTGAATAATCCCAGGCTATTGATAAACTTTTCTTTCTCATTCTCGTTGACAGCCCCAGTAAAGTATTTTGAGGCGTTGATGTTGCCAGCATTTTTATTCACGAAATTGAACAGAAGTTTATAAGCCTCCGTCTGTTTATCTGACCAGAACAGATGGCGTAACGTCTCCCACAAGCGTTGAAAGATATTCATCTTCATGTCCATCTTGTCCCCGCTAACCATCTTATAAATATCGTTATTGCTCATATTTAAAAGTGTAGCCGGCATGCCTGGAACTGATACTTTCATGGTAATAGCCTCGCATTGAGTTAAAAACTCATGATGCGCACTCTGAATAAATATACTTTCAAAAATCGGGTAATGACTCCAACTTATTGATAGTGTTTTATGTTCAGATAATGCCCGATGACTTTGTCATGCAGCTCCACCGA
>NZ_JAYQWM010000073.1:0-17982 GCF_036662595.1 Escherichia sp. Lx600-2
ATCGGTGGAGCTGCATGACAAAGTCATCGGGCATTATCTGAACATAAAACACTATCAATAAGTTGGAGTCATTACCGCACCAACGAACGGTATAATAAGGACAAAGAGGCGGGAAATATCGCCCGCAAAGTGGATAAAAATCACCATGATATCGTCACCGATTTGCTAGCAGAAAATGCCAGCAAGGTGTTTGCTTCAAACCTGGCAGATAAGTTTGCGGTGTATTCGCGTGAGAAGATGATATTTAGTTCACAAGCGGCAACCAATTGCGATATTGCAACGCTTATACAAAATGAAATCAGCGGAAGTGCACAAGAATAATAAAAGCTGATGACCTGAAATAACGCCGGGCATCACGCCCGGCGCATTACCGTCTGGTACAGTAAGCTATCCAGTTTCTTAACGTCCCCTTCTCTACTATCCGGTAACACAGGCGGAATTTCCCCACGCGCCAGTTCCGCATGGATAAACGCATGTAGCAATGGACGGCGTGGGCCATATTCCGCTTCACCCGCACGCTGTTTACGTTCCAGTAATTCATCTATTTCTGCGCGTAAGGCCGCATCCAACTCACTTCCCGCCAGCAATTCGGAAAAACGCATTGGCGGTACGCCTTTTCCCGCTTCAACCCAACGCACGGCCAGCAACGGACGCAGCACGTAAAAGTATTTTTTCAGTCGAACTTCATCGCCCTGCAAATATCCGCGGAAGTTTTTCTGCGCCATCGAATAGTAATGCCAGCGCGCACGCAACGGAGAAAACCACGTTGGGACCATTGCCTTAAGCGCCGTTATCGTCTCTTCATCTTGCTGATAGACCACCGGTGAATCCAGCCATTCAATTAGCGTGGGATTCGCACCTTTCAGCAATCCCAGCGCTTTGCGCCATTCCCAACCGGAAACATCTAACTCGTCGTCGATGGGCAGTTCGATAACATCGCGTGGTGACTCTACCCGCAGATACCATTCCAGCGGATGGACATACAAAAACCGCACATCGTAATCGCTGTCGGGCGAAGCAAATCCCCAGCCGCGACTCCCCGATTCGCAGGCGTACAGCACTTTCACGCCATAGCGACGTTCAATTTCTTTTAACTGCTGCGATACCCTTTCGCGCATCGCAGCACTGACTCCATTTAATGGCATGTTACTCACCCTTTGATATTAACCAACCCGTGCAGAACCTGATCCAGACCGCCAAATACAGAGATGTTATCAATCCGCTCAGCCACTCTCTCCAGCGTTTCCAGCTCTTTTAAACGCAACGCTACCGGATTGTTCTCCATGACTTTGGCGGTGTTCAGTAACGAGCGCGTCGCTGCCGTTTCTTCACGTCGGCGAATCACATTCGCCTGCGCAGATTTCTCTGCCTCAACCAGCTGCGCGAGGATATTTTTCATATCGCCAGGCAGGACGATATCTTTCACCCCTAATGAAGCAATCTCCATACCAAATGGCAACATGCGCGATTTCACCTGTTCGCTGACAACGTCATCAATGACCTGTTTATCTTCCAGCAATTCATCCAGCGTACGCGTACCTACCACTTCACGCAGTGCAAATTGCAATTCCCGATACAAATGATCAATCGGCTTCGTTAACTGACTAAATGCTAATAACACGTCGCTGTAGCGCCAGTTAGCCGCGAGGTTAATCCGCAGATTGACCTTATCTTTCGTTAAGATTTCTTGCCCGCTGACTTCCAGTACCTGCAAGCGGGTGTCAACCACTTCAGCTTCAACCAGATGGTTAATTTTCCAGTACGCGGTAAGCCCCGGCGGTAACAGCGCCTGCGTTTCACCATCGATTTTCAGCACGCCTACATGCCAGGCCGGAACCTGCACCGTCAGTATCGCATCGCGGCCTTTAACAACTCCTTTGCGCCGTGGCTGTAATACCGCATTCATCACCTCCGTTTGTACCGGGACTTGCTGCGTATTCATCCGCACCAGCGTCAAATCATCCTCTACACGCCAGTACAAACGACGCGTTGATGGCGGCAGGATCTCCAACAAAATACCGTCCATATACAACGCCCCAGCTTCAGTCTCCGACAAATCTGCCACCACGCAATATCTTTCCACCCAATCAGGCTGAAAGCGGCGCAAATAATCCGCCAGCACGTCGGGAACTTCGCTACCATCCAGCGTAATCAGCAACACTTCCGGGGTATTTAACCAGGGTAAAATATGCTCGCCTGCATGCAGCACTTTGTAGTAATCGCCGTTTCTGGAGAGTAATGCCAGCTGATCTTTTCTTACGCTTATTTTTTTAATCATTATCTATTCCTTGCTTAATAGCCGTCGCGGAAGCAGACACGAAGCGACAGGGGAATTCCCTTTTGCCTGTTACCCGGCATCTTTATCGGCGACGTTATCGGGGACCGCAGACTGCGCAATCCCTCATTTTTTATTTAATAAGTTACAACCAGTATTCATTTCAGGAATGAATGTGGGAATCGAACCCGTAATTGGCGTCAAAGGCTGACGGAACACGCCCGGAAAACAGCCTGGCCGTTCCTGGTGTGCCGACGGGGTTTAACCCCCTTTGTAATTCAGTATCAACGCAAAAGTGTTATTGCGAGAAACGTGCCAGAAGTGATAAAAAATTTTAATTACATGAAAAATAAAGATTTAATAAATCATTATTGTTTGTAGGGGGAGATTTTTTCGCTAAATTTGTATCTGTATTTATCGTCAATTATCAAGAAAGAAAATATTTAAGAAGAGAACAAAGGAATATTATCAGTTCTGCTCGCAAACGAATTCCCGTACACTGAACTCTCTGGCTCACTGAGGGCACCATCATGGCACTCCCCCGTATTACCCAAAAAGAGATGACTGAACGCGAGCAGCGTGAACTTAAAACACTGCTGGATCGGGCGCGGATTGCGCATGGTCGCGTACTGACCAACTCCGAAACCAACAGCATTAAGAAAGATTACATCGATAAATTAATGGTTGAGCGTGAGGCTGAAGCAAAAAAAGCCCGCCAATTGAAGAAAAAGCAGGCTTATAAACCGGATCCTGAAGCGTCATTTAGCTGGTCAGCAAATACGTCGACGCGCGGCAGGCGCTGATTAGCGCCCCTTCTTTTTACGCCCCGGCGAGGTAAAACGCTTACCGTTGGACGCCGGGCGACCGCCTTTTTCCGCCGTTTTTTCCATCTTAACGACTGGACGTTTGATGCCCGCTGTTTTCGGTTTGGCCTTCGCTTTGGGCTTCGCCTCGGAAGAGGAATTTTCAATGAGCTTAAAGAGATCGATAAGCTCGTCGTCGGTTAAATCGCGCCATTCTCCCAGCGGAATGCCGCTTAAGCTGACGTTCATAATGCGCGTACGTTCCAGCTTTTTCACTTCATAGCCGAAATGCTCGCACATGCGCCGGATCTGACGGTTCAGCCCCTGCACCAGGGTAATGCGGAAGACAAACGGCGCTTCTTTTTTGACTTTGCACTTTTTAGTCACCGTCCCGAGGATCGGCACCCCCGCCCCCATACCACGAATAAATTCATCGGTAATCGGTTTATCGACCGTCACCAGATACTCTTTCTCATGATCGTTACCCGCACGGAGGATCTTATTCACCAGATCGCCGTGATTGGTGAGGAAAATCAGCCCCTGGGAGTCTTTATCCAGGCGGCCAATCGGGAACACGCGTTTGCTGTGGTTAACAAAATCGACAATGTTATCGCGCTCGCCATCTTCGGTGGTGCTGACAATACCGACGGGCTTGTTCAGGGCGATAAGTACCAAATCTTCGGCTTCCCGAGGTTCAATCAACTGACCGTTTACTTTCACAACGTCGCCGGGTTTCACCTGATCGCCAATGGTGGCTCGCTTGCCATTAAGGAACACATTGCCTTGCTCGATATAGCGATCCGCTTCGCGGCGTGAGCAAATTCCGCTTTCGCTGATGTATTTATTTAAACGGACTGATGAGTCGGGCAGCATAAATTCTCCTGTAAAACGCGGAATATACCGTACCTCTTAGCGGGGAAAAACAGGGTTATGCGGCAACGTCGAAATTAAATGTGATCTGCCACGCCTTTTATCACAAAAGTGTCTCCGGAAGTACAATGCAAATTTGCCTGTCAAAATAAGGATAATCAACATATTACGAATCGCTGCACACCTGTGCTGATGACTACTGCGCAGAGAAACAAATGTGCAAGAGAAAGCGCTATTTCTCCCCATGCAAAGAGTGAAAAATCGCTTTGAAAGGCCATCATGATGGGGTTATATCAGATCAAGCGGTGAGAAAGCGTATTTGCACAAATGTGCAGAACCAGGAGGCGGCAATGGAAAACAGTGACGATATCCGTTTGATTGTGAAGATTGCCCAACTCTATTACGAACAGGATATGACGCAGGCGCAAATCGCGCGCGAACTGGGTATTTACCGCACCACCATCAGCCGCTTGCTTAAACGAGGCCGCGATCAGGGAATTGTCACCATCGCCATCAACTATGACTACAACGAAAATCTCTGGCTGGAGCAGCAACTGAAGCAAAAGTTTGGCCTGAAAGACGTTGTGGTGGTGTCGGGAAATGATGAGGATGAAGAGACTCAACTGGCGATGATGGGGTTACACGGCGCGCAACTGCTGGATCGCTTGCTGGAGCCTGGCGATATTGTCGGTTTTTCCTGGGGTCGCGCGGTGAGCGCACTGGTTGAAAACTTGCCGCAGGCGGGGCAATCGCGGCAGTTAATCTGCGTACCAATTATTGGCGGACCGTCCGGTAAACTCGAAAGCCGCTATCACGTAAACACATTAACCTACAGCGCGGCTGCGAAGCTGAAAGGGGAATCGCATCTCGCGGATTTTCCGGCTCTGCTGGATAACCCCTTAATTCGTAATGGGATCATGCAGTCTCAGCACTTTAAAACCATCTCTGCCTACTGGGATAATCTGGATGTCGCCCTGGTGGGAATTGGCTCACCGGCCATTCGCGACGGCGCTAACTGGCATGCGTTTTATGGTGGTGAAGAGAGTGACGACCTGAATGCCCGCCAGGTTGCTGGCGATATTTGCTCGCGCTTTTTTGATATTCACGGCGCAATGGTTGAAACGAATATGAGCGAAAAAACACTCTCTATCGAAATGAATAAATTAAAGCAGGCACGATATTCAATTGGCATTGCCATGAGTGAAGAAAAATACAGCGGAATTATTGGTGCACTGCGTGGAAAATATATTAATTGTCTGGTAACGAATAGCAGCACAGCTGAACTATTACTGAAATAAAAATCTTCCCGATGATTATCGTAATAAAAATTACGGCGGGTCCCTATTATCTAAAATCAGGAGTCTGTTATGCAAACGTGGTTAAATTTGCAGGATAAAATCATTATCGTCACCGGCGGCGCATCCGGTATTGGTCTGGCTATTGTAGAGGAATTATTAGCACAAGGCGCGAATGTACAGATGGTCGATATTCACGGTGGCGATGGACAATATGAAGGTCATAAAGGCTATCAGTTTTGGCCGACCGATATTTCCAGCGCCAAAGAGGTAAATTATACGGTAGCGGAAATTATCCAGCGTTTTGGTCGCATCGACGGTCTGGTCAATAACGCCGGGGTCAATTTCCCGCGTCTGCTGGTCGATGAGAAAGCGCCTGCCGGGAAGTATGAACTCAACGAAGCTGCATTCGAAAAAATGGTCAATATCAACCAGAAAGGCGTTTTTCTGATGTCGCAGGCGGTGGCGCGACAGATGGTCAAACAACATGATGGCGTGATTGTGAATGTTTCCTCAGAAAGTGGACTGGAAGGCTCAGAAGGACAAAGCTGTTACGCCGCTACCAAAGCCGCGCTCAATAGCTTCACGCGCTCCTGGTCGAAAGAGCTGGGTAAACACGGTATCCGTGTGGTCGGTATCGCGCCGGGGATTCTGGAAAAAACCGGGCTACGCACGCCGGAATATGAAGAGGCGCTGGCGTGGACGCGCAATATCACCGTCGAGCAGCTGCGTGAAGGCTATACCAAAAACGCCATTCCTATTGGGCGCGCCGGAAGATTAGCAGAAGTCGCTGATTTTGTTTGTTATCTGTTGTCTGAACGCGCCAGCTACATCACCGGAGTAACCACTAACATTGCGGGCGGCAAAACGCGCGGATAAGGAGGCTTTATGGTCAACGCCATTTTTTGTGCCCACGGCAAATTAGCTTGCGCCATGCTGGAATCGGTTCAGATGGTTTACGGCAACACCAATGTTGAAGCCGTTGAATTTGTGCCCGGCGAGAACGCCGGAGACATCGTAGCAAAGCTGGAAAAGTTAGTAAGCATTCACAATCAAGATGAGTGGCTGATTGCCGTGGATTTACAGTGCGGCAGCCCGTGGAATGCGGCAGCGATGCTTGCGATGCGCAATCCTCGTCTGCGGGTAATCAGCGGCCTTTCTCTGCCGCTGGCCCTCGAACTGGTTGATAACCAGGACAGCATGAATGTTGATGAACTGTGTGAACACCTGACGCAAATCGCAAAGCAATCCTGCGTTGTCTGGAAACAACTGGCAACGACAGAGGAGGATTTCTGATGAACATTACGCTCGCCCGCATTGATGACCGCCTGATCCACGGTCAGGTCACTACCGTCTGGTCGAAAGTGGCTAACGCCCAGCGCATTATTATCTGCAATGACGAAGTTTATAACGATGAAGTTCGCCGGACATTATTGCGTCAGGCTGCGCCACCGGGAATGAAGGTTAACGTGGTCAATATTGAAAAAGCCATCGCGGTTTATCACAACCCGCAATATCAGGACGAAACCGTTTTTTATCTTTTCACTCGCCCACAGGATGCCTTAGCGATGGTTCGCCAGGGGGTAAAAATAGGCACCCTGAATATTGGCGGCATGGCCTGGCGGCCCGGTAAAAAACAGTTAACCAAAGCGGTTTCATTAGATGATGATGATATTAACGCATTTCATGAGTTAAATAATCTTGGCGTCATATTGGATTTACGCGTCGTAGCGTCAGATCCCTCAATCAATATTATCGACAAAATAAACGAACAGTTAATCGCAAATTAAATAATAGCGCCTGTGTACATATGCTTTAACAGGCAGGGATGACGACACTTAAAAGGTGACAAATCATGGAAATAAGTACCCTACAAATTATTGCTATATTTCTTTTTTCCTGTATTGCCGGAATGGGCAGCGTGCTGGATGAATTTCAGACTCATCGCCCGTTAATTGCCTGTACGGTGATTGGTTTAATTCTCGGTGATTTAAAAACCGGAATAATACTCGGTGGTACGCTGGAATTGATAGCTCTCGGCTGGATGAACGTCGGCGCGGCGCAATCTCCGGACTCTGCACTCGCCAGCATAATCTCCGCCATTCTGGTTATCGTTGGTCAGCAAAGCATCGCCACCGGAATCGCCATCGCGTTGCCTGTGGCTGCGGCAGGCCAGGTGCTGACGGTGTTTGCCCGTACCATCACCGTAGTGTTCCAGCACGCGGCGGATAAAGCAGCGGAAGAGGCGCGGTTTCGCACTCTCGATATTCTGCATGTCTCCGCGCTTGGCGTGCAGGCGCTGCGCGTTGCTATTCCGGCACTGATTGTCTCGCTGTTCGTCAGCGCCGATATGGTCAGCAATATGTTAAACGCCATTCCCGAATTTGTGACCCGAGGACTACAGATTGCTGGCGGTTTTATCGTGGTGGTCGGTTACGCCATGGTGCTACGTATGATGGGCGTGAAATATTTGATGCCTTTCTTTTTCCTCGGTTTCCTCGCAGGTGGCTACCTCGATCTCAGTCTGCTGGCGTTCGGTGGCGTCGGCGTGATCATGGCCCTGGTCTACATCCAGCTAAATCCACAGTGGCGTAAAGCTGAACCTCAACTCCAGGCCACCGCCTCCACCGCCCTTGACCAACTTGACGATTAACGGAGCCATCATGGAACAGAGAAAAATTACACGCAGCGATCTGGTGAGCATGTTTCTGCGCTCCAACCTGCAACAGGCGTCCTTTAACTTTGAACGTATTCACGGGCTGGGTTTTTGCTACGACATGATCCCCGCCATCAAGCGACTTTACCCATTAAAAGAGGATCAGGTTGCGGCGCTCAGGCGACACCTGGTGTTCTTCAATACCACGCCAGCCGTATGTGGCCCGGTCATCGGCGTCACTGCCGCCATGGAAGAGGCGCGGGCCAACGGCGCGGAAATTGATGACGGTACCATTAACGGCATCAAAGTCGGTCTGATGGGACCATTGGCAGGGGTTGGCGACCCACTGGTCTGGGGAACGCTGCGCCCGATTACCGCCGCGCTCGGCGCATCTCTGGCACTTTCGGGCAACATTCTCGGCCCGCTGCTGTTCTTCTTTATTTTCAACGCGGTGCGTCTGGCGATGAAGTGGTATGGCCTACAGCTCGGCTTTCGCAAAGGGGTGAATATCGTCAGCGATATGGGCGGGAATGTGCTGCAAAAACTCACCGAAGGCGCGTCGATTCTCGGACTGTTTGTGATGGGCGTGCTGGTCACCAAATGGACGTCAATCAACGTACCGTTGGTGGTTTCACAAACGCATGCCGCCGATGGCTCCACCGTCACCATGACCGTGCAGAACATTCTCGACCAACTTTGCCCTGGTTTGCTGGCGCTCGGTCTGACGCTACTAATGGTTCGTCTGCTCAACAAAAAAATTAACCCGGTATGGCTGATTTTCGCCCTGTTTGGCTTAGGAATTATCGGCAATGCGCTGGGCTTCCTGTCCTGATTCTTCGCCCCGGCACGACTGCCGGGGCCATCGCTCAACATGAGGTGGTTTATGAAAACAACAGCTCTGCGTCTTTATGGTAAACGTGATTTACGCCTGGAAACCTTTGACCTTCCTGAAATGCAGGAGGAAGAAATCCTCGCGACGGTGGTCACTGACAGCCTGTGCCTCTCTTCCTGGAAAGAGGCCAACCTGGGTGAAAACCATAAAAAAGTACCCGACGATGTGGCGACCAACCCAATCATCATCGGCCACGAGTTTTGCGGCGATATTCTGGCCGTGGGTAAAAAGTGGCAGCACAAATTCCAGCCGGGTCAGCGTTATGTGATTCAGGCCAACCTGCAACTCCCCGACCGCCCGGACTGCCCCGGCTACTCCTTCCCGTGGGTAGGCGGCGAAGCCACGCATGTGGTTATTCCCAACGAGGTCATGGAACAAGATTGCCTGCTGGCATACGACGGCGAAACCTATTTTGAAGGCTCGCTGGTTGAACCGCTTTCCTGCGTGATTGGCGCGTTCAACGCCAACTATCATCTTCAGGAAGGTAGTTATAACCACACGATGGGGATTCGCCCGCAAGGGCGCACGCTGATCCTCGGCGGCACCGGACCAATGGGACTGTTGGCGATTGATTATGCGCTGCATGGACCCGTTAACCCGTCGCTGCTCGTCATTACCGATACCGACAACGATAAATTGAGTTATGCGCGCAAGCACTATCCATCAGAATCGCAAACACTGATTCATTATCTCAATGCCACCGATGCAGCATTTGATACGCTAATGGCGCTGAGTGGCGGTCACGGCTTCGATGATATTTTCGTCTTTGTGCCTAATGAAGGACTGGTGACTCTCGCCTCTTCCTTGCTGGCGACAGATGGTTGCCTGAATTTCTTCGCCGGACCGCAGGATAAACATTTCAGCGCGCCAATTAATTTCTACGATGTGCATTATGCATTTACCCACTACGTGGGCACGTCAGGCGGCAATACCGACGACATGCGCGCGGCGGTCAAACTGATCGAAGAGAAAAAAGTGCAGGCCGCAAAAGTGGTAACACATATTCTTGGGCTGAATGCCGCGGGCGAAACCACGCTTGAATTGCCTGCCGTCGGCGGCGGCAAAAAGCTGGTGTATACCGGGAAATACCTGCCGCTGACGTCACTCACGCAGATTCAGGATCAAGCACTGGCGGCGATTCTGGCGCGTCATCAGGGGATCTGGTCCGGTGAGGCGGAGCAATATCTGCTCACTCATGCAGAGGCAATTTCCCATGATTAATCGCGCTACTTAACTCTGCATGTCGCTGGCTGGTCGCCGCGGCAACTTCGCGACCTGATGTGCGGCTGATTGCTGAAGCGGCCCAATGTGCACGAGAAGGATAAAAAAACATCAGCGCCTTAAGGGGCGCTCAAATTGGTGGCAAAGTACACATTGTTTATGCCGGATGCGGAATAAAGCCTTATTCGGCCTACATAATTTTGAAAATTCAATATATTGCAGTTATCTGGTAGGCCAGGTAAGCGTAGCGCATCAGGCAATGCTGTGTTTGTCATCAGTCTCAGCGCCTGTGCAATACGTGACATCGTGAGCCATGTCAGTAAGTGGTTAAATTCGCAGTGGTAGCATTCCTTCCGTGATTTCTTACTAACCGGAGAAGTAATGGAACTGCTTTTATTGAGTAACTCGACGCTGCCGGGTAAAGCCTGGCTGGAACATGCACTGCCGCTAATTGCTGAACAGTTGCAGGGTCGCCGCTCAGCGGTGTTTATCCCTTTCGCTGGCGTAACGCAGACCTGGGATGATTACACAGAGAAAACGGCTGCGGTTCTCGCTCCGCTGGGTGTTTCTGTCACCGGTATTCATAGCGTTGTCGATCCCGTTGCCGCGATTGAAAATGCTGAGATCGTGATTGTCGGCGGCGGTAATACTTTCCAGTTGCTGAAACAGTGCCGCGAGCGCGGGCTGCTGGCACCAATTACTGACGTGGTTAAACGTGGCGCACTGTATATTGGCTGGAGCGCAGGCGCTAACCTTGCTTGCCCAACCATTCGTACCACCAACGATATGCCGATTGTCGATCCGCAAGGTTTCGATGCGCTGAATCTGTTCCCGTTGCAAATCAACCCGCACTTCACCAACGCGCTGCCGGAAGGCCATAAAGGTGAAACCCGTGAACAGCGTATTCGCGAACTGCTGGTCGTCGCGCCAGAACTGACGATTATTGGTCTACCGGAAGGTAACTGGATCACAGTGAGTAAAGGTCACGCAACGCTGGGTGGCCCGAACACCACCTATGTGTTTAAGGCCGGTGAAGAAGCGGTTCCGCTGGAAGCGGGTCACCGTTTTTAAGTGAATTGCCGGATGCATGATCCGGCATCTTGTTCATAGTGCCTGATGCGACGCTTTACGCGTCTTATCAGGCCTACAGGGTCACGGTATTAATACTCGTCCCGTCCTTCATCTTCATCCGGCTGTTCCAGCACACTGTAAGCCACCGAACAAAACAGCGAGTTCAGACGCTGCATATCTCCCAGTAAGCCTAAATGTAGCGAACTGGTTTCAATGCTCTGCACGTTTTGCTGATGCAGGCGATCGACGTGGGCGTGGGAATAGCGGCGATTAAGAATGCGAAAGCGATGCTTGCTGCGGCGCAAACGACGGGCGCTGGTAACATCACCAGAGAAGAAAACCGACATTGCCAGTTTTAAATTACTGAGCAATTGCTCATAGAGCGCATCCAGTTCCTTCAAGCCATCAAGCGAAAATGCCCGCCGTGCTGCCAGCGATTTATCGGCAATTTCGCTCCCCATGCGCTCGACGATATCGGAGGCCTGTTCAAGGTTGAGCGACATTTCGATGATCTCCGCCCAGCGGCGCGACTCTTCCTCCGCCAGCTCTTCTTTTGGCATCCGCGCCAGATACAGCTTAATGGCGGTATAGAGAACGTTGATATCATCTGCCAGCTTACGCAGCTCTTTCTCCTGCCGTGGCTCGCCGTGCATCACTTTATTCAGCCCTTCCATCATCTGTTCCATGGCGTCGCCAATGCGCAGGGTTTCGCGCGCGGCGTTCGCCAGAGCAAGCGTGGGCGTATCCAGCGCGCTGACATCCAGATGTTTGGGCCGTAGCTGGGTATCCAGTTCCGGTTCATCGCGAATAATCGTTTTGCAAAACCGTGCCATCGGGTCAACAAATGGCAGCATGACCAGGCAACGTACAAGGTTGTAGAAGACGTGGAAATAGATCACCAGTTCCGCTTTTGGCAATGACAACTTCCCCATTGTCTCTGCCAGCAAATGGACAAACGGCAGGATAATCAGGCTACCCACCAGCTTAAACAGCAAACTACCCAGCGCGACACGGCGGGCTGCGGCATTGGCGGCACTGTTGTTGAGCATCGCCAGCAGGCCGGAACCGAGGTTAGCACCAATCACCAGACAGAGCGCCACGGGGAAGGAGATAATGCCTGCGGCGGTCAGAGTCGCAGTCAGCAGTACAGCAGCAAGGCTGGAGTAGCTGATAATGGCGAACATCGCGCCAATCAGCGCATCCAGCAGAATATCGCCGGTCAGCGAGGCAAAGATTACCTGAACGCCGTTTGCCTGGGTGATCGGCGTTACGGCCTGCACAATCAACTCCAGCGCCAGCAAAATCAGCCCAAGACCAATACCGACGCGGCCCAGTTGCCCGGCGCGTGACTGTTTGCGTCCGAGGAAAAAAATCACGCCGATAAAAATAAGTAACGGTGACAGCCAGGATAAGTCGAAGGTGAGAATACGCGCCATTAGCGCCGTCCCGACATCTGCACCCAGCACAATCACCAGAGCCGGTGCGAGGGCTACCAGATCCTGAGCGACAAACGAGGTCACCAGCATGGTGGTGGCATTACTGCTCTGCACCAGTGCGGTAACGCCGATCCCCGCGCAAAAGGCGAGCGGCTTTTTTTCGACGCTCCGGCTAAGGACAGTACGCAAACGCGCGCCGAAGACGCGCATTACGCCGGTTCGAACAATATGAGTCCCCCAGACCAGCAGGGCGACGGCAGAAAGCAGGTGAAGCAGCGTTAACACGAGTTCAGGTTCTCCTTATCGTTATATGTTCCTGAAGCAATTGAATGACCAAAGGACCGGAAACACGCTGACTGGCATCTTTACTGTGCCTTTTGACATTCGTTTTTCCGGCTAAGATTATTCCAGCCTGTTTCCAGTATAAGTGTTTCATATTAATAAAGAGACAGGGCACTCATTGAGCGCCCTGTTTGTTGTAAGGAAAAGTGACAGATTTGTGAATCAGTCCGCGTCATACCCCAGATTCGGTGCCAGCCAGCGCTCAACATCTGAGACGCTCATACCTTTACGGCGGGCATAGTCTTCAACCTGATCGCGCTGAATTTGCGCCACCGCGTAGTACTTGCTGTCCGGGTGGCTGAAATACCAACCCGAAACCGATGCACCGGGCCACATGGCGAAAGATTCTGTGAGTTTCATGCCGGTATGTTTTTCCACTTCCAGCAGCTCCCAGATGGTGGCTTTTTCCGTATGTTCCGGGCAGGCCGGATAGCCCGGTGCCGGACGGATACCCTGGTAGTTTTCGCGGATCAGCTCTTCGTTGCTGAGGTTCTCGTTCGGCGCATAGCCCCAGTAGACTTTACGCACACGCTCATGGAGATACTCCGCAAAGGCTTCGGCTAAACGGTCGGCAAGCGCTTTCACCATGATTTTGTTGTAATCATCGTGCTGCGCTTCAAAGGCATCAGCCAGTGCGTCCTCTTCCAGCCCGCCAGTCACGGCAAATGCGCCGATGTAATCTGCTTTACCAGAAAGCTTCGGCGCAACGAAGTCAGCGAGACAGTAGTTAGCGAATCCCGTTTTTTCGGTCTGTTGACGCAGATGGTGGCTGACGTTGATCACATGGGTGCGCGTTTCGTCACGGTAGATTTCAATGTCATCGCCCACACGGTTTGCCGGGAACAGGCCCACCACGCCACGCGGATTCAGCGTTTTCTCGGCGCTTAATTTATCCAGCATGTCGTTGGCGTCTTTAAACAGCCGCTGCGCCTCAACGCCCACCACTTCATCTTCCAGAATGCGCGGATACTTCCCGGCCAGCGACCAGGTCATAAAGAACGGTGTCCAGTCGATGTAATTACGCAGAGTTTCGATGCTGGCTTCAACTTCCTGCACGCCGAGACGGTGCGCCACCGGCGGCGTGTAAGCCTGCCAGTCAAAAGCGAAGTCGTTATCGCGCGCCGCTTCCAGCGTGACCGGTGGTGTGCGCGGTTTCTTGCGCCCGTGCTGAATACGTACGGTTTCGTACTCCTTGCGGGTACGAGCGACAAAATCATCGCGCTGAGTGTCAGAAAGCAGCGCCGCCACCACGCCAACGGTGCGCGAGGCATTCTGCACATACACCGTCGGGCCGCTGTAGTTCTGCTCAATTTTCACCGCCGTGTGCGCTTTTGAGGTGGTCGCGCCGCCAATCAATAGCGGAATGGTGAAGCCCTGACGCTCCATCTCTTTCGCCACGTTAACCATCTCGTCCAGCGACGGCGTGATAAGCCCCGAAAGGCCAATCAAATCAGCATTCACTTCTTTAGCAGTACGGAGAATTTTTTCCGCAGGCACCATCACGCCGAGATCGACAATTTCGTAGTTGTTACATTGCAGCACCACGCCAACGATATTTTTACCGATATCGTGGACGTCGCCCTTCACGGTGGCGATCACCATCTTGCCGTTGGTTTTGCCCTGCTCTTTGCTGGCTTCAATAAACGGTTCGAGATACGCCACCGCCTGTTTCATGACGCGCGCCGATTTGACCACCTGTGGCAGGAACATTTTCCCTTCGCCAAACAGATCGCCGACCACGTTCATGCCGTCCATCAACGGGCCTTCAATCACTTCAATCGGGCGCGTAGCCTGCTGGCGGGCTTCTTCGGTATCCTGCTCGATAAACTCAGTAATGCCTTTGACCAGCGAGTATTCCAGACGTTTATTCACTTCCCACGAGCGCCACTCCGCCTGCTGGGCGTTAGCGGTGTCGTCGGTTTTGCTGCCGCGATATTTCTCGGCAAGCTCCAGTAAACGCTCAGTGCCATCATCGCGACGATTAAGAATCACATCTTCCACCGCGTCGCGCAGTTCAGCGGGCAGGTCGTCGTAAATCGCCAGTTGCCCGGCGTTGACGATCCCCATATCCATGCCATTGCGAATAGCGTAGTAGAGGAACACCGCGTGAATAGCTTCGCGCACCGGATCGTTACCACGGAACGAGAACGAGACGTTGGAGACGCCGCCGGAAATCAGCGCGTGCGGCAGTTCGCGTTTGATGTCTTCACACGCGCCGATAAAGTCCTGCGCATAGTTGTTGTGCTCTTCAATGCCGGTGGCGACCGCGAAGATGTTCGGGTCGAAGATGATATCTTCTGGCGGGAAGCCAACCTCTTCGGTGAGGATTTTGTACGCCCGACGGCAAATCTCGATTTTCCGTGCGCGGGTATCGGCCTGTCCCTGTTCGTCAAAGGCCATTACCACCACGGCCGCACCGTAACGACGCAACAATTTCGCGTGATGGATAAAGGCATCGACGCCCTCTTTCATCGAGATAGAGTTAACAATGCCTTTGCCCTGGATACACTTCAGACCTTTTTCAATGACATCCCATTTTGAGGAGTCGATCATAATCGGCACGCGAGCGATATCCGGTTCACCGGCAATCAGATTGAGAAAACGCACCATCGCCGCTTCGGCATCGAGCATCCCTTCATCCATGTTGATATCGATAATCTGCGCACCGTTTTCCACCTGCTGGCGGGCCACATCCAGCGCCTCGCTGTATTTCTCTTCTTTGATCAGGCGCTTGAACTTAGCGGAACCGGTGACGTTAGTCCGCTCGCCGACGTTCACAAACAGGCTGTCGTCGCCAATGTTCAGCGGCTCCAGGCCGGACAAACGGCAGGCTACGGGAATTTCAGGCAGTTTGCGCGGCGCTAATCCTTCTACTGCACGACTCATCGCTGCAATATGTTGTGGCGTGGTGCCACAGCAGCCGCCGACGATATTGAGAAAACCCGCTTGCGCCCATTCACGTATCTGTTTTGCCATCGTGTCGGCGTCGAGATCGTACTCACCAAAGGCGTTGGGTAGCCCGGCGTTCGGGTGCGCGGTGACGTAGCATTCCGCAATCCGTGACAGCTCCTGCACGTACTGGCGCAGTTCATCTGGCCCCAGCGCACAGTTCAGGCCAAAGGTCAGCGCTTCGGCGTGGCGCAATGAGTTGTAAAATGCTTCGGTGGTCTGCCCGGAGAGCGTGCGCCCGGAGGCGTCGGTGATGGTGCCGGAGATCATAATCGGCAGCTCAACGCCCAGCGCTTCAAACTCCGTTTTCACCGCAAAAACCGCCGCTTTGGCGTTAAGGGTGTCGAAAACGGTTTCAATCAGGATCAGATCCGCACCACCTTCCACCAGCGCTTTGGTGGATTCGCGATAGGCCGCCACCAGCTGGTCAAAAGTGATGTTGCGGAATGCCGGATCGTTGACGTCCGGAGAAATAGACGCCGTGCGGTTGGTCGGGCCGAGAACACCGGCAACGTAGCGCGGTTTCTCTGGCGTGCGCGCGGTCCACTCATCAGCACAGGCGCGCGCCAGTTTCGCCGCCGCAAAGTTGATTTCCGCCGACAGGGATTCCATCTGGTAATCCGCCATCGCAATGGTCGTGGAGTTGAAGGTGTTGGTTTCGATGATATCCGCGCCCGCTTCAAAGTAGGCGTTGTGGATAGCGGCGATCACTTCCGGTTTGCTGAGCACCAGCAGGTCGTTGTTGCCTTTGAGGTCGCATGGCCAGTCGGCAAAGCGTTCACCACGAAAATCGGCTTCGTTCAGTCGATAGCTCTGGATCATGGTGCCCATACCGCCGTCCAGCACCAGAATACGTTCATTTAACTGCGCACGCAGTTGTTCCACTTTGCTGCTCACACTTGCTCCCGACACGCTCAACCCAGATTTAATAAAAATTCAACAAACCATACTGGCATAAACGCATCTGTGGTAAAAGCGACCACCACGCAACATGAGATTTGTTCAACATTAACTCATCGGATCAGTTCAGCAACTATTGCATTAGCTAACAATAAAAATGAAAATGATTTCCACGATACAGAAAAAGGAGACTGTCATGGTCGCACCCATTCCCGCGAAACGCGGCAGAAAACCCGCCGTTGCCACCGCACCAGCGACTGGACAGGTTCAGTCTTTAACGCGTGGCCTGAAATTACTGGAGTGGATTGCCGAATCCAATGGCAGTGTGGCACTCACAGAGCTGGCGCAACAAGCCGGGTTACCCAATTCCACGACCCACCGCCTGCTAACCACGATGCAACAGCAGGGTTTCGTGCGTCAGGTTGGCGAACTGGGACACTGGGCAATCGGCGCACATGCCTTTATGGTCGGCAGCAGCTTTCTCCAGAGCCGTAATTTGTTAGCAATTGTTCACCCTATCCTGCGCAATCTAATGGAAGAGTCTGGCGAAACGGTCAATATGGCGGTGCTTGATCAAAGCGATCACGAAGCGATTATTATCGACCAGGTACAGTGTACCCACCTGATGCGAATGTCCGCGCCTATCGGCGGTAAATTGCCGATGCACGCTTCCGGTGCGGGTAAAGCCTTTTTAGCCCAACTGAGCGAAGAACAGGTGACGAAGCTGCTGCACCGCAAAGGGTTACATGCCTATACCCACGCAACGCTGGTGTCGCCTGTGCATTTAAAAGAAGATCTCGCCCAAACGCGCAAACGGGGTTATTCATTTGACGATGAGGAACATGCGCTGGGGCTACGTTGCCTTGCAGCGTGTATTTTCGATGAGCACCGTGAACCGTTTGCCGCAATTTCTATTTCCGGACCGATTTCACGTATTACCGATGACCGCGTGACCGAGTTTGGCGCGATGGTGATTAAAGCGGCGAAGGAAGTGACGCTGGCGTACGGTGGAATGCGCTGACTTTTTCTGGCGGGCAGAGGCAATATTCTGCCCGTCATACCTGAGTGGCAATAGAATAAGGGTGTCTGTTAATCGCATTGACGCCAAAATAACTTATTGTCATACACTTCACACACTTTTATTAACTCAGCATTATTTTTAAACATCAAACCACTTAATTATTAACAAAATCGCAAGATCTCATTCCACCGAAACTTTTACGGCTGCATTATGAGATTGAGCGATTTATGATATTTCTTTACTTGTTATCA
>NZ_JAYQWM010000074.1:0-17447 GCF_036662595.1 Escherichia sp. Lx600-2
ACCGGCAGCGCCCGGCGAACATGGGGTGATTCCCATACCGGCAGCGCCCGGCGAACATGGGGTGGTTCCCACACCGGCAGCGCCCGGCAAACATGGGGTAATTCCCACACCGGCAGCGCCCGGCAAACATGGGGTGATTCCCACACCGGCAGCGCCCGGCGAACATGGGGTGATTCCCATACCGGCAGCGCCCGGCGAACATGGGGTGGTTCCCACACCGGCAGCGCCCGGCAAACATGGGGTAATTCCCACACCGGCAGTGCCCGGCAAACATGGGGTGATTCCCACACCGGCAGCGCCCGGCAAACATGGGGTGATTCCCACACCGGCAGCGCCCGGCAAACATGGGGTGATTCCCATACCGGCAGCGCCCGGCAAACATGGGGTGATTCCCACACCGGCAGCGCCCGGCAAACATGGGGTGATTTCCATACCGGCAGCGCCCGGTGAACATGGGGTGATTCCCACACCGGCAGCGCCCGGTCAATTATTCATCCTGTATATCGGATGAAATATGTCTATAAATCGTAGGTCGAGAAACTTTAAAACGGGCCGCGATTTCTTTTACTGTAATTTCTGGCGATTTAACAAGCGCGTTAATTTCTTTAATGTCCTGTGGAGATAGCTTTGGTTTTCTGCCTCCAATGCGTCCTTTCTTCTTTGCGGCTGCAAGCCCGGCCATTGTCCTTTCGTGGTTTCTGGCTACCTCGAAATTGGAAAAAATAGCGATGAGGGAATAGTACATTTCACCCATTGGGCTTTGTGTGTCTATGCGCTCTTTGAGGCTCTCAAAGTGAATACCTTTACTGCGTAGCTCATTCATGAGCTGCAAGAGCTGCAAGAGAGTGCCACCTAATCGATCTAGCGCCCATACTACCAGGGTGTCACCGGCGCGAAGCGCTTTCAGACAGTTTTCCAACTCTGGTGTACCTGTTTTCAGGCGCTTATTACCGCCCCTCGATACCTGCTCTGCATACCATTTTTCGCAGCCAGCTTTTTGTAAAGCCTCGATTTGATACTCAAGGGATGTGTCCTGCTCTTTGGTTGACTTTCTGGCGTAGCCTATTTTCATATGTCCTGCTTTTGTTACACCGTTTTTGTTACACATGATATTGTAACGAGTTTTGTTACACTGACAGCATCCATTTTAATATTTTTGGATAGGGTGGGGGCAGTGTAACAAAAATCATCGTTTGTGAGACACTTTCTGTATCAACAATGTTGACACGTTAAAGGGGGTGGCTCTACACTGGTTGTATCAACAATAATGATACAAGAGGTAATGAGTGTTTGGCCTTATGTTTCACATCATGTTTGGGATTGTTTTCATAGTGATGAGTGTGGCTTCTTTGGTTGGGCTGGTTTTACACGGCCATGAATACACGCCGGGACACTTTGGGAATATGACCGCAATGTGTATCGCATCGACTCTGGCGTGGGTTTGGGCGCTTTCAGCAGCGAAAGAAGCCTGGTACATCCTGAAGAGTCGCTAATTAGTTTTCTTTGTTTATTGAGAGGTATGTCATGACTCAAGTAATAATTAAAAAATGGGGGAATAGTCTATCTGTTCGCCTTCCTTCTGCGATTGTGAAAGCCGCTTCGTTAAACGTTGATGATGTAGTGGAGCTGTCAGTAAAGGACGGCGCAATTACTATCGTGCCCGTTAAAACGAAGGAGTATTCACTGGATGCTCTGATGGCCGGTGTTACTAACGAAAATATTCATGAGGAAATTTCTTTCGGCGCTCCTGTTGGGAAGGAATTGTTGTAATGAAAAAAGAGGATAGATCCTTTATTAGATGGGTCAGCCTTAGCAGTAGGATTTTTACTGCTGTCTTAGCTATCGGGGTGATGTGCTACGCTGCAATGGGAGTGTTAGGCTTAGTTAATAATCCAGTTCCATATTATTTTTCTGAATGGATTAACTGGATGCAACCTAAGTTAAAACTACCTGTTACTTATCATGATTCGAGCTTATACCTTGATAACGGAACTTACAGTATAGGTGATTATATTCTCTCGGTTGGTTATCTTTTCGTTATTTTCATGGCTCAATCGTATGCGGCTGCATATTTTCTTGGGCGGCTTAATCATACCTTAATCAGCAAGATAATAATGTATAAGGCAACTAAAGAATTTCACCAAAGATATTCAGGTATAAAAGCGGCTCATTTCGAAAGGTTATTGAGTGAAAATCTTACAGATACAGATCTAGAAGATGTAAGCCGCAAGCATTGGGAGAAGTGGCGGGAACATTACAAAAGTAATATGAGTTACGATGAGTGGAAGCAGAAATTCAAAAAGGTTCTTTAGGAGGCGTTATGCTGAATTTTTTGAAAAAACTTTATAGCTATCTAGAGTTTTTAGGTGCTCTTATTTGGGTTGGTGTTGGGTTGTATTCCATCTGGTTAGGGTTTAGTAAATTATTTAAAGATAACTCAATCTCTATTGGTGGTATTGAGGCTGTATCTCTGCTTGACACAACTCCGTTTGCAATAATGTTCATTTTTTGTGGAGTGCTTATAATTACATTTATATGGGTTGGGTATATCAGCAAGAGACTAAAAAATGAAGCGTGATTATATTCCTGATGCCGGTGATATTGTATGGATGGATTTTGATCCGCAAGCCGGGCATGAACAAGCGGGCCATCGACCAGCTTTGGTGTTAAGTCCTGCGGTATATAACGGAAGAATAGGGCTGTTGTTGTGCTGCCCTATGACAACAAAAATAAAAGGTTATCCATTCGAGGTGCGGAACGGAGAGGGGAGCGCTGTACTCGCTGACCAGGTGAAAAGTCTTGATTGGCGTGAACGGGGGGCAGTTAAGAAAGGAAAAGTGTCTGCTGCTGTGTTGGCTGAGGTCAGGTCTAAATTAAAAGTATTGATTGGATAGGTAATATTATGAGCAAGATAAGAAGTTTGAAGAATGGAAGAAAATAGAAACTATCACTATGGTATGAATGGTCGCGGCGAATAAAAAAAGCCCATTAACGGGCTTTTTATTTTTTATTTTACATTTCTCCATGCGGAGGCCGGGACTTTATCCCATAAAGTATTGTGAGTGATTTCGGCTCGCCGATGGTCTGAGGCGCTCATCATTGCATCCAGTTCTTTACCTGATAGCTTATCGCGTAAGCTATCAAATACTTTTTCAAGAGTGTCCAACGAGCTGCATCGACGGAAACGCATCAGATATTTTTTTTGTAGGTTTTCTTTGTCTTTTATTGATTCGATAAATTTCATTACGTCTGAATATAAAAATCTGTTATTTGATTTATGTGTCTCATGAGGCTGTGGAATAGTTTTGTTTTTAAATGTGCCAGTTGTCTTAATGGCGAAGATTAACTCACCTTCTGTTATTCCTAACATTTCAGCAAAAGTTTTTGCTTCTATAGTTACTGACTTCATTTAATTAACTCTCATGCTATCGGTTGTATTTTTATCCGCTTCCTCGACAATGATGTTCGTTCCTCGCGTTGCTGCGGTACGCCTCATCATTGTCTGCGGTGCGGTTGCGATGGTGAAGGAGCTGCCGGGCGTGAGCAAATCAATTAGGCGCTGGCCGCTGATAATCTCCATCCGATCACTGGCGAAGCTAACAGCTTTTGAAGCTGCGCCAGTTTTTCCGGTATGGCAAAACAAACCGCGACAGTTATGTCGTTTAAGCAACGTATCGAACTCCTGAACGTGCTGTAAAGCAATATGGCCGCGATAGCGTTTGGCCTGGATGAGATAACGATGTTTTCCGATTATTACCTGTCCGTCAATGCCTCCATCACCGGTATAGCGTTTATTTCTGATAGTTCTGAAGCCATGCGACTCAAACCCCTCCAGTAACAGTTCCTCAAAGGTGAAAGGGTCTATCTTCCTGAGATACGCGATCTTGTAGCCGAACGCCGGTAGGGTCTGAATTTTTGCGAGCACACGCCGGGCTTGTTGTTGCTTGCGTTTGTGTCTGCGTTTTCTGGCGGTGATCTTCCACCAATACAGGACGGCCAGAAAACCAAATGACACGGCCCACAATGCGATTACGTTAGGAGGGAAAAGGGAAAGTATATCCATGCTACCTGTACCATAAAAAACGGGGCCGAAGCCCCGAACGCGCGTTGTTAGCGGCGGTGATAAACCTGCCATGAAACTTCTGTAGGTTTGCCATTGACGATAACGCCATTGCTGGCACAAATGCGGCCAGCAATAACCGCTCCTTGTGAGTAGGGGTGGCCGTCAAGATAGCAAACCCCGATGGGACGCGATTTCTGTACTTCTCGCTGAAGTGCCTGTGTATCATTGCGCTGCTGGATTTGCAGATTGTACAGGTCTGTTTTTAGCGTATTAACCTGCTTTGATAATTGCTCTACCTGCGACTGACTAGCGCATCCTGATAATAAGAGAACTGTCGTAAAGAGAATGCTTTTAATCTTCATAAATTAACCTTTTACACGTCCGAACATAGATATAACTCTGTTTACAGCGGCTGTATTTTCTTGAGCGCCGGAGCATTCCATCAGGAACTGTTTACGAGCGTCAGATGTTTTGCCTGGGCGGAAACCGTGTTTGTTCTTCTTTACAATATTGAAAAAGTCAGCTATCGCCCCGGAGCAATCACTGTCGCCCACGCTGCCAAATTCCCCGCCAGATTTTGCTGCCATGCAAGCGAGCGTTTTGCAGGGATCTTTTGCATAACTGGCTATGGAGTAAGACGATGCCAGTATCACCACTGACGCTATTATTATCTTCCGCATTGTTATCACCCTTTTCTGGATAGATAGGATTTAAGCCTTATTAGGCCATTCAGTAGTTTGTCATGCCCGATACGCAGGGCGATTAGGCCGAAAAATATTGCTGCGGCATGGAATATTGATTGCGTATAATGCCAACCATTCCTATATTCCATAACCAGAAATAAAAGCGCAGCGATGATACCAGTCATCGCAAAGAATTTTAGGAGTTTTCCTAGAATAAATACGAGATAGATAAATATGTCGGTAGCTAATAACCCTAAATATATTAAGAGAAATCGCACCGACTGTTTAATAACGGTGAGTAACTTTATTTTATTAGCCCACCAAAATTGGGAGGTAGCAATTTTGCTCCGCTGCATCGCTTCTTTATCACGTTGCGCTCGGATAGCTTTAGCCCTTCTCTCCCTCTTTTTTCCGGTAGGGAAATCAATAATTTTACTCATCCGTCAGCTCCTTATTATCCGATCTCAAACTCCGAAAGCTCGCGGCCTTCATCAAGATATTTTTTTAGCCAGTCAGGGCGCTTTCCTCTCCCAACCCATGTGTTAAATGGATTGGCTGGATCTCGGTAGCGAGGCTCCCCTTTGGGACTTTTTTCTGACTGCAAGGGTACGAATATGATTTTTCTTTTAGGCACTGATGTTTCGCGCTCCTGCTCTGTTTTGTGCTTCTTTTCATCTTGTCTTGACATGTTCGAATTTACCTTTACTATACTAGTTAATCATTGAAATTGCAATTTCAAGGAAAAAAGAGATGAAGCAGGTTGTTGCCCTTTTCCCACTGTTGATTGCTGGTCTTTTGGATGCCACATCCGCAAATGCGGAACTGTCAGCGCCGGTTATGGCTCTGGCAAAACGTTGTGCGCCAGAAGTGCATCCTTTAACTATTGGGTACCTGGTTAGCCATGAATCGCGCAACAACCCATACGCGATAAACGTCAACGTTCCTAAAGGAACAAAATCACCGTTAGCCAGACAGCCGCGTACCCTAGATGAAGCTGTTAAAACGACAAAATGGCTAACGGCTCATGGTTATAACTTTGACGTAGGTTTAGGGCAAATCAACTCTGCGAATTTCCCAAAATTGAATGTTTCTGCCGCAGATTTGTTTAATGGTTGTAAAAATCTCGAAGCTGCTCAATACGTTCTTAATTATTGCTACCAGCTCGCAACAAAAGAATATGCGCCGGGGCAGTCAGCGTTGAGACACGCTTTATCTTGTTATAATACGGGTTCACTAACCGCCGGATTTACAAACGGTTATGTATCAAAGGTGGTTGCTCAAATTGGGCAATCAAAACCCGTAATCCCTGCTTTGAAAGCCGATGATGGCTCCACTGATGTGAAAAGTGTTGATACAGCTATAGATGCTGTGCCGGTAGATGCTGCTGATGGTGAAGAAAAACCAAAAGACGCCGGTATGACTGATGCCTTTGGTGGCTCGGATAAAGACGCTTTTGGTGCATCTGATGGTGACGCTTTCCGGCAGAAGTAGGGAGTAACAGGAGTCAGTTTAGATGCGCGTTTATCTCATTTTGTTGAAGCAGTTAGAAGAAGTATTCAATCAAAACAAAGTTGTTCGGATCGCAATTCAACGGATGGATAAAAAGAAATGGATACCGCTTTTTGATGTGAAAAATAGTGAAGGGGGCGTAATCACTTGCTCTCTGCGAGTTCAGTCTGGAGAGGGGGTTAGAACGTGGGCCGATCTGCGGATACTGGCCGACATGCTGAGAGACGATTTTAATGCAAGAGAAGTGGGGCTTTTCCTGGATGAGCCTGATTTTATTTTTCCTGATGATGGAGTGTTAGAAAAAGATGAATACAGCGATTAAACGTTTTTTCCCGGTGGCAATGTTCATGATGGTTGCTCTGTGTGTTCCTGAGCTGGCGCTGGCCGCCGGTGCAGATACCGGTGAATCATCCATGAATTCCGTTAACTCCTGGTTAATGACGTGGATTCCGGTTGCGGCCACTGTTCTTATCATCGTGAGTGCTATCGCATGGATCGCTCATATGCTCCCGGCGAGCTGGGCGGTTCGTATTGTTGTCGGTCTGATTGTTGTCGGTTCCGCGTCTTATCTTGTTGGCCTGTTCGGGCTGAGTTAAGAAAGTTCGCCGGGGGGTTATCCCCCGGCCCGTATCTGACGGGAGGAAACGATGAATTTATCCGGTAAATATCCGTTATTTAAAGGCGCTACGCGACTGCCGACATTTGCCGGTGTTCCGCGAACAGTAATTATTGCCACCTTCATATTTTGTGCGACGTTATTTATGACGATCCACCTTTGGGCCTTAGTTCTTTTTGGCTTGCTGTGGTTTATTGAGTTTTGTATCAGCAAGCATGATGACCGCATGTTTCGTATTATATGGCTGGCTATCATGACGAAAGGGCTAAATATGATTAACTCCCCATTTACTAAACTGTGGGGCGGCTCTAGTTACTCACCTACTGATTATGGAGATAAAAAATAATGGCCGTAGCGGAAATGAAAAAAAAGGGGGTGAAAGATTTCAAAAAAGAACCTTCCTCTTTGAAATATATTCCTTACTCCTACCATGTCACGCCCCATGTTATCAGTACGGTAAATGGGGAATACCTTTCTATATTTAAAATCCGTGGGCGAACCCATGACTGTGCTTCTGATGCCGAGCTAATTAAGTGGCATGCGGATTTGAATCAGCTTTTAAAAGGGATTGGTAGTGAGCATGTAAAATTATGGACTCACTTACACCACCGCGAAATTAATAATTATCCAGACACGCATTACAATATGACGTTCCCACGCATGGTGAATGAATATTATCGTGATCAGTTTGATGATACCCCAATGATGGTAAATGACCTGTACCTGACGGTTGTTTATAACCCTGTTGGGGATGCCGCTCAAAAGATGCTGGCAAAGTTTGATAAGCCATCGGCTAGCGAGCTGCGCGAAATGCAGGCTGATGCTATTGGTGCGCTGGAAGATATTTGTGAACAGGTCATGAACTCGCTGCGTCCTTATGGCATTGACCGTTTAGGCTACTACTTCCGCGACAAACGGGGGAATGTCATTCCTGAGCAGAAAAAGGATGATGCAGAAGATGATGAGGACATTATCGATCTGCGTGAAGATTTGCTGGCCGATGTGGAATATCAGGACGTTCAGGAAGATAAAGAAGTCTTTAGTGGTACTCAACACACCTATTCTAAAGCGCTGGAGTGGCTCTATTACCTCGTTAATGGTGAGTGGGCACCAGTGCCGGTTTGTCGTGGCCGAATCCGTGAATATTTGGCTACTACCCGCCCAATATCTTCATTTTGGGGGGATGGTATCGAGATTCGCGGTACTGACGAACGCCGCTATACGTCTGCCGTTGAAATCCGGGATTACGATTCCGATACTGAGCCTGGTCAGATCAATATCCTGATGGAAGCACCGTTTGAGTTTGTGTTAACGCAAACGTATTGCTGTATGTCCCAGCAAGCGGCAAGAACTTACCTCACTAACCAACAAAAAGCTCTGCTGGAAACAGGCGATCCATCCTTTACGCAGATAAACCAGATGAGTGACGCCGTTGATGGCGTTGTTTCACGTACCTTTATCATGGGCTGGCATCACCTTACGGTACACACCTTTGGCAAGACGCTTAAAGAGGCCCGTTCAAACGCCGGTGTTGCCAGAAATATGCTGAACAACTGCGGGCTGATTGCCAGCCAGGTAGGGTTAGCTTCAGAAGCGGCATATTATGCAAAACTTCCGGCTAATCAACACCTGTCGCCACGACCTTGCCCGCTGAATAGCTGGAATTTTCTTTGCTTCTCCCCCTTCCATAATTTTATGTCCGGGAAAGCAAATAATAACCCGTGGGGGCCAGCGCTGACGCTGTTCAAAACGGTGGCAAATACGCCGCTGTATATGAACTTGCATGTAACGCCAGAAGATGAAATGTCTTTCGGTAAGCGACCGCTGGCGCATACGTTAATGCTTGGGCGTTCGGGGGCAGGTAAAACTACGCTGCTTAACTTCCTGCTGACGCAAGCGATGAAGTATAACCCGCGCATTTTTGCCTTTGACCGCGATCAGGGCATGATGCCGATGATTAAAGCGTTACACGGTCACTACACGGTTCTGAAAGAGGGCGTTGCTTCCGGGTGGGCACCTCTACAGATGCCTGGCACCAAAGTTAACATTGCATTTTGTAAGCGCCTGATGCGCCTGTGCGCTGAAATTACCAAAGGCAGCGTACTCGATGCTGATCAGGTTAATGACCTTAACCGCGCCGTCGATGCTTTGATGGATGAGAACTCCCTCATTCCGACAGATTTACGCACCGTGGATATGTTAATTCAGCAGATGCCGAATCCATATCAAACAGCGGGCAGTAAACAAACACTGGCGTCATTGCTTGTTCCGTGGACTCGCGGCCATGAAAACGGTTGGTTGTTCGATAACGATTCAGATTCACTGAATCTTGGTGAATACGATATTTACGGCTTTGACCTGACAGATTTCATTGTTGCAGATAATGAGATCCCCCCTGCAACACGTACTCCGCTCCTGATGTATCTCAATTTCCGTGTGCGTCAGTCTATTGATGGCCGTCGCCGTGTGATTCAGGTATTCGATGAGTTTCACCAGTACCTTGACGATCCAATTATGAGTGTGGAGGTCAAACGTGGCCTTAAAACAGACCGTAAGAAAGATGCGGTTTACGTATTCTCCACGCAAGAGCCGAACGATGCGCTGGATAGCTCCATCGGTAAAACCATCATGCAGCAGTGCGTAACGAAAATTCTTCTGGAAAACCCGGATGCGGATTATGAGGACTACGTTACTCGCCTCAAATTGACACCGGCAGAGTTTGACGCGCTGCTGTCTATTCCTGAGAACTCCCGCCAGTTTCTGGTGAAACAAGGCAGCCAAAGCGCGATGGCGCAATTCAACCTGGCCCCGCGCGTTAAGACGCCGGAGAACTTCAGGAAGCTGGATAAGATCCTTAGCATCCTGTCAGGGGAAACCCAAAACGCCGAAACACTGGCGAAAATTATTGAGCAAATTGGGGATGATAACCCTGATAAATGGCTCGAACCCTACTGGAAATCTGTACTCGCAGCGTGAGGTAACGACATGAAAAAGACACTTGCAAGCCTTGTTTTAGCTCTGGCTATTTCGCCGGTTGCAGTTAATGCGCAACTGGTAGTTAACGATCCTGCAAATCTGGCCCAGGCGCTTGAGCAGGTCACATTAATGACGCAGCAAATTGAACAGCTCAAATCTCAATTGCTGAAGCAGGAGCAAACGCTGGCTTCCTTAACCGGCAGTTCTGGTATCGGTAATTTGCTGAATGACGATATTAGTACGCTGAAAGGCAATTTACCGTCTGACTGGACGCAGGTATACAGCGACGCCATGAACAGCAGTTCAGGTATCACTTCATCTGCTCAATCCATGCTGAAGGAATTTCAGTCGCAGATTGACGGTATGAACCGTTCCGAAGCGATGAGTTTCATTAAGCAGAAGTTGGCGGAGAAAGGGGCGTATGACCGTGTGATGGCGCAGAACGCTTACAACAATGAAATGGCGGAGCTGAATAACATTCAGGAGCTGACCAATCAGATTGATTCAACCACAGACATGAAACAAATCGCTGACCTTCAGGCGCGTATCCAGACCGCGCAAGGTGCTATTCAGGGGGAGCAAACGAAGCTGCAACTGATGGCGATGCTGCAAACCTCGCAAGACAAGATTTTGCAGGAACAAAAACAATACGCCCAGAAGCGCTTTGTCCTCGGCGCTGACGGTGAAGATCTTTCCATGCCTAACGTAACGGAATAAACCATGAAAAAACTGATTTTACCTTTAGCTCTTTTCCTGCTGGCCGGTTGTGATTCTGAACATCCTGTTTCCTGGTACAAGGAACACGATCAGGAGCGTAAAGCGATGGTGGAAAAATGCCGTGATGATGCGGCGCTCAAAGTGAAGCCGGATTGTCAGAACGCGCTGGAAGCAGAGAAAGATTTGAAAGTGTTTGGCAAAAATGATGATGGCCTCTCAATGCCAAAAGTCACGCCCTGATTAGGGTAGGGGGAAAGCATGGCCTTTTCATTTACAACGGATATTTTCAATTACATGGATACGGTCACAAAGGAATTTGTGGCCTCTAATCTCGGAGTTGTTATATCCACCATTTCACCGGTAATTGGGTTGGCGTTGATTTGCAAACTCACCCTGGACGGGCTGTTTACATTAGCCCGGCCACACGGTGAGCCGCTCTCATCGTTGATAAAAAAATTCATTGTGTGGTCGATGATAATCAGCTTTGCCAGCGCGGGCGGGCTGTATCAAACCCAACTGGCTGATGCGGCCATGAAGATCCCGGATGAGTTTTCCTCGGTACTGGTTATTAACGGTTCGTCCGGTGGCACTGAAGATGCAATGGGTAACAACATCGACAAGGCCATACATGACGGGATGCAGGTTGCGCGTACTGCGTTTGATAACGCCGATATTTATAGCGGTTCCGGGCTGGCGTCATTATTCCTGGCTTGCGCGGTCATTATTTCCACGGTGTTGATCTGTGGTATCGGGGCCGGGCTGGTACTGATGGCGAAGTTACTGCTGGCAATCACTGTGTGCTTTGGGCCTATCTTCATCTTCTGCCTGTTGTTCAAGCCGCTGTATGGCATGTTCAATAAATGGCTTGGCTCGATGGTTAACTATGGGCTGGTAACAATTCTGCTGTCGATGCTATTTGGCCTGATGATTAAGTTCTATCAAAAAGCGCTCGATGCCGTCACCGCTTCCGGGGCTGACAGTAGCCTGTTAGGGCCGGTTTTTGCTTGTCTGCTGATAATGATTGTCTCTTACCTGATCCTGATGCGCATTCCTGAAGTAGCCTCCCGTTGGGGGGATGGTATCTCTGCGGGTATTCAGGAGCTGATACCTAACGCCGGTGGCGGTGGCCGTGGAGCTGGCGGTGGTGGCTATCAGCCTGGTGGTCAAACAGGCGCTACAGGTGCCGGGGGCGGTACTGGCGCTAAGACTGCGGCGGCTACGGCTGCCGGTGGCCCCGGCGCGGGAGCGGCCACCGCTGCGGGTTCCCAAATGCAGGGTTTCGCAAAGGGTTCACGGCGCTAAAAGTAGAGTAGAAATTAATTTTTAATAAGTCATTGAAATTGTAATTTTGATGACTTATTATTTTTTTGTGATTGATTCAAAGGGAGTGACAAAGATGGTGCATTTCTTCAAATACACGGCAATGGCACTTATCGGGCTGCTGTTGGCCGCCTGTTCCAGTAGCCCGACGCCGCCGCCAGAACCCAACATGAAAAAGCTGGTTGATGTTAATAAGACGTATCCCGCCGAGCTGTATCGTGCAGATGCCGCTAACAACGGAGAGTAACAATGCTGAAGAAAAACAAACATCAAGCGATATCGCGGGAAGATCTGAATAAGTACCATGAGGAAACTCAAGGGCTTGAGCGCGATATGGTTAATGAGATCCTTAATTCCCGCTCTCGCGCCTGGAAAATTGCCACGGCCTTTTTCGTCTTTGCCGTTGTGAGCATGATTACTGCGGTCGGCGTCATTATCCGTTTTGCGCAGCCGTTACCGGCATACCTCACCACGATTAACAAAGATACAGGCGAAGTATCGCAGGTGAAAATTACCCGCGATGAAGCGACTTATGGCGACGTGATAGACCAGTATTGGATTTCACAATTTGTTATTCACCGTGAGTCCTACGACTACAACAGTATTCAGGTTGATTATGACGCCATGAGCCTGATGGCTTCCGGCGATGTAGCCGATGAATATCTCTCCATGTTCAAAGGCCCGAACCGCATTGATAAGCGGTTGGGTGACTCTGAAAGAACGACCGTTCATATCAACTCGGTGATCACCGACCGCGAACACGGTGTTGCCACCGTTCGCTTTACCACGCAGCAGCGCATTCGCCAGCGTCCGAACCCTGAGCCGCCGCGCTACTGGATTGCAACGATTGCGTATGAGTACAAAGCGTTACCAATGACCGCGCAGCAGCGCTATATCAACCCGCTTGGCTTCCGTGTAACGAGTTACCGTAAGAACGCTGAGAACGTTGGCGCAGTGGGAGGCTGATCATGAAAAAACAATTAATCGCCGGTTTAATTCTGGTCAGCCTCGGCCTCTCTGGTCAGGCGCTGGCGCTGGAAGTGGGAAAAGGTAGCCCATACGACTACCGTATTAAATCCGTGGTGTATAACCCGGTTGACGTGGTGCGTATTGATTCCGTTGCCGGTGTTGCAACTCATATCGTGGTTGCGCCCGATGAAAGCTATGTGACACACGCTTTTGGTGACAGTAATAGTTATGCGTTTACCCATGTTGAAAACAACATATTTATCAAACCGAAAGGGGAAGTTCCCAGCGATACTAACCTTGTACTGGTCACGAACAAGCGCACCTATAACATAGTGCTGCACTATGTAGGTGACTACACCACGAAAGACGCCCAGGGTAACGTTAAAGCCAACTTTATCAAGACGCCCTGGAGCATGAAAAATGCCACTCTCCAGCTTACTTACCTCTATCCATTTGAGGATATGAAAAAGGCTAATAAAACGCTGGAAAGTAACCGCGTGAAAAAGGCGTTAAAAGACCTTCAGAATGGGCCTTACAACCTACTCTATAAAATGTCAGATGAAGATGAATATCGGACTTTGGCCCCGGTAAACGTTTGGGATAATTTCCGTTTTACTTACTTCAAATTCCCTGCAAACGCAGATTTACCCGTTGTTTTCTATATCGGTGATGATGGTAAAGAGCATACCGTTAACCAGCATCCAGCCGGGGAATATAACAACATTGTTGTGGCTGAAACGGTAGCAAAAGAATGGCGTATTCGTTACGGAAATAAAGTCGTGGGTGTCCTGAATATGAATTACAACCCAAATCTTGGGGCGATCAGTACCGGCACTACGTCACCAGACGTTAAGCGCGTGAAAAAGGGTGAGGGGGATAAATCATGAGAAAAGACAGAGAGGAAAATTTAGATTACCTCGATGAAGAAGATACCAGCATCGAGGATGAGCGTCAGGGCTTCAGCGGTTCCCCTAAAAAACGTATTGCCGGTGCGCGGGCCTTTGTCGGGCTGATGGTGTTGATAGGTTCAGCAATGGTGGGATGGTTCATCTATAACCAGATGCACGTTAAGAAGCTGGCCGACGATCCCAAAAAGGGTAAAGAGCAGGTTATGACCAGCTCCTTACCGCGCCAGTCATTTGATGATGTGCCGCCAACCATTGACAATACGCCGAAAAATAGCGTCGTTCCTCCGTTGCAGACGACGCAGGAGCCGCAGCAGCAGGTTGCCCGGCAAACGTTAAATAATCAGAAAAAGGAGCTAACACCGGAAGAAAAAATTATGCGCGCCCGGCTAGGTGTGTCCTTCAACGGTGTCGATCCTGAGAAACAGGCTACGACTGCGAAAGAACAGGAGCGCCGGTCAGGTCAGGACAATACAGAAACCAGTTCAAACAGCCAGGCACTGGCGAGCCGAATGAAACCGGCGCGTATGGCTGTCGCTCAGGCATCTGTAATGCCACATCCAAATCTGACCATTGCGCAGGGAACAATGATTCCTTGCGGTACAAATACTGAGCTGGATACCACCGTTCCGGGCCAGGTGAAATGTACTGTAAGCCGTGATGTGTACTCTGCTGACGGTACTGTAAAACTGATTGATAAAGGGGCTGTGGTCACTGGCGAGCAGAATAGCGGTATCCAGAACGGCCAGAATCGTGTGTTCGTTCTCTGGTCACGCTTGCGTAATCCGGATCAGACCATTGTTAACCTCGACAGCAGCGGCACTAACGCTTTAGGTAGTGCGGGCGTACCTGGTCAGGTCAACTCTCACTTTTGGGAACGAATGGGCGATGCCATTTTCTTCTCTGTGCTGACTGATGGCATGAAAGCCGGTATCGCGTCGATTAACAACAACAACTCCGATGTGACGTTTAACACAACGGAAAACAGTACCGACCAGCTTGCTACTGAGGCATTACGGGCGAAGATTAATATCCCGCCAACACTCTACGCTGCGCAGGGCGATGCCGTATCCATCTACGTAGCCCGCGATCTGGATTTCAGCACTGTATATGGGTTAGAAATGAATGACTGAGTTAACCAGTAATATTCAAGATATTCGCCAACGCCCCCGCCGTGAGCAGGGGGTATGGCTGACGCTCGAACCACTTCAGCGCTACCTGAGTGATCCCGATGTGTGGGAGCTGAGAATTAACAAGTATCAGCAGGTTGTTTGTGAAACGTCGAAAGGCCGTATTTTCCACGACGATGAGAAAATTACGGCTGAATATATATCACGCTTAACCGACACGCTTTGTGGTTATAACGGACTACCGAAAGAGTCCGTTAATAACGTGCTTCTGCCGGACGGCTCAAGGGGGATTATTTGTTTACCCCCTGCCGTACTGGAGGGAACAGTAGCCATCGCGTTTCGTAAGCATCTGCCAGTTGATAAGTCTCTTGAACAACTTCGCGATGAGGGCCGTTTCACTGGCTGGAAACGAAAGATTCAGGGTGAAGTAGCCCTTCAGCCATTCGAGCAAGAATTGCTGGAATTGCTCGATAAAGACGACCTCGTTTCGTTTTTTAAAATTGCGGTACGCAACAAGCTGAACATCGTTGTATCAGGGTCTACCGGTTCGGGTAAATCAACGTTTACCCGCTCCCTGCTTCGGGAAGTACCTTATACCGAGCGCATTGTAGTTTCAGAGGACGTTCACGAAATTGGGTCTGATCTGCATCACGAAATGGTTTATATGCTGTACGGCGATCAGGATGGCCGTCTGGCCCCGGCGGTCAGCCTGAAAGCGTGTATGCGTCTTTCTCCCGACCGTATCATGATGACAGAGCTTAGGGATGATGCAGCATGGGATTACATTAACTCGCTGAATACCGGACATCCGGGCGGGATCACATCCACCCACGCCGACGATGCAAAGTCCACTTTCAGCCGTATTGCGCTGCTTATCAAGCAAACCGGTGTCGGCCAGACGCTGGATTATGACGTGATTATGAAAACGCTGTACACCACGATAGATGTCGTGGTGTACATGGAACATCGCCAGATTGTTGAGGTTCTTTATGATCCAGCATTTAAAAAAGCGCAACTTTCTCTTTAAAGCGGCACTGGTTGCCGCCGTACTTTACGGGGCTTCGGCCCCGTCTCTTTTTGCTGCATCGGCGCAAGTAGGTTTCTCGCCGGAAGGAACCGCGCAGCAGCTCGTTATCAACGTTATCGGCTCGGCAAAAGATAACATCAGAATGATGGCCTACAGCTTTACTGCCCCCGATATTATGAAAGCGCTGATTGCGGCCAAACGCCGCGGTGTAGACGTGAAAATTGTCGTTGATGAGAATGGCAATACGGGCCGCGCAAGTCGTGCGGCAATGAATCTTGTTACGAACGCGGGTATTCCGCTGCGGGTTAACAGTAACTACAAAATCCAGCATGACAAGGTGATCATCGTTGATGGCCGTCATGTGGAAACTGGCAGTTTTAACTACACGGCCAGTGCCGAGAAATATAACTCTGAAAACGCGATTGTGATGTGGGACGCGCCCGAACTGGCCGGGCAGTACCTGAAGCACTGGCAATCACGCTGGAATCAGGGCCGGGATTTTACCCCGTCTTATTGAATGGAGAACGATATGCTTGATATGCGATTAGGAAACAGCGGCGATATTCCTTTCATCATGAACCTGGTGCGCGATGGGGTAATATCTGGCGCATTTTTCTATGCCGAGGGCAACGGTCTTGAAACAGTGAGATCTGAGCTACAAAGTGTCACCCAACAATACAGAGATAATATCCCCGTAGGGGATTATCTCTTTGTCTTTGCCGAGAAGTTAACGCGGCAGCCGGTGGGATTTTCGCTGTTAACCGGCCGCAATGATTTTGCGGGCCGGGCATCTCATCTTGAGATCCGTATGTTCGCTGTTGCGGCTGATGAGCAGGGTAAAGGCATTGGCAAGAGTATGCTTGCCTCAATCATCGAAGCCACGCCCGGACACCGGCTGGAAGCCTCCTGTCTCCCCCCGGCCACAAAAATGATGAGACTGCTGGCCGGAAGCGGGTTTAAGCTGATTCATGAAACGCAGGGCGGTAAGAAAACGTACCGCTTTACAGACTAACGAGGTGGGTGATGGGGCAAGGTATCAATACGTTGTCTTTAGAGCTGGATGACAAAGAAGCGCTGGCGCTGGCGCAGTTTGTTAAGCGGTTGACGTGGAGTGATTTACGGGGGTGTGCCGTTGATGATGACGAGGCGTATGTCATCAAGGATGCCGTCGATAAATTACAGAGGGCAATGGCTGAAGAAGGTTTTTCCCCGCGATAGCGCAAGTTTCCACAAAAGGGCATCGAATTTTTTGAATGCCCTTTTCTTACCCCATCCCCTCATAACTTTATGTTTTTATTAACTTCGCGTTTTCGACGCCAGCGTTGGCCAGCTGCTGCCGGCGACGTGGCCACACAACCGATTATTCAAGTTCGCTGAATGAGTTTTTACGGGCTGTATGCAACACAAATGCTACGATAATGCCCCCGGACAATACCGGCTCCCAATAATCCGGGGGGCACTGTTGCAAAGTTAGCGATGAGGCAGCCTTTTGTCTTATTCAAAGGCCTTACATTTCAAAAACTCTGCTTACC
>NZ_JAYQWM010000075.1:0-17286 GCF_036662595.1 Escherichia sp. Lx600-2
AACGGTCTGCGTTGTCGGGAAGATGCGTGATCTGATCCTTCAACTCAGCAAAAGTTCGATTTATTCAACAAAGCCGGGGCCAGTCTAATTGGTAGTTGGCGACTACGCGATAACTCAACGTGGAGTTATAACAGTGGGAGTAGCAATTCATCTGACAGCAATAAATGGCAGCATATCAATACGTCGGCTGAACGTGACATTATTCCCTTACGCTCACGGTTAACGGTAGGTGATAGTTATACCGATGGCGATATTTTTGATAGTGTGAACTTTCGTGGCCTCAAAATAAATTCAACAGAAGCGATGTTGCCCGATAGCCAACATGGTTTCGCTCCGGTGATTCATGGTATTGCCCGTGGCACCGCACAAGTGAGTGTAAAACAGAACGGATACGATGTTTATCAGACTACTGTTCCACCCGGCCCTTTTACTATTGATGATATCAACTCTGCGGCCAATGGTGGTGATCTGCAAGTAACCATAAAAGAGGCAGACGGCAGTATTCAGACATTATAGATCCCACTGGTACCAGAACAGAACAATATTTTGCCTTACTCCGCTCGTCTGAAGTCAACTCAGAAGTCCGTCAATCCGGGACTGGTGAGGGCTTCGGCAACCTTTACCCTTGAATTTCAATAATCAGAGTCAGATATGAAAAGACTTCACAAGAGGTTCCTGTTAGCTACGTTTTGCGCGTTATTCACAGCAACTCTCCAGGTCGCCGATGTCACTATCACTGTTAATGGTCGGGTAGTCGCTAAACCCTGCACTATTCAAACCAAAGAAGCTAACGTTAATCTCGGGGATCTTTATACGCGCAATCTGCAACAACCTGGTTCTGCATCTGGCTGGCACAATATTACTTTGTCATTAACCGATTGTCCGGCTGAAACAAGTGCAGTGACGGCAATCGTGACAGGTTCAACTGACAATACGGGTTATTACACAAATGAAGGTACTGCCGAAAATATTCAGATAGAGCTGAGGGATGACCAGGATGCGACGTTAAAAAATGGCGATAGCAAAACGGTTATTGTTGATGAGATCACTCGTAATGCACAGTTTCCACTTAAGGCAAGAGCTATCACGGTGAATGGAAACGCAAGCCAGGGAACGATCGAGGCGCTAATCAATGTGATCTACACCTGGCAATAACATCGATTCGATTTTCTTAGCCTTCTTTTTAAATCAATTTTTTAACCTTAGGATATATCATGGGTAAAACAATCAGTATAAAGGTCCTGTTCGGTATTTATCTTCTATTAATGGCAGGCAAAGTTTTTGCCTTCAGTTGTAATGTCGATGGCGGGTCAAGTATTGGAGCTGGTACAACCTCTGTTTATGTTAATCTCGACCCTGTAATACAGCCGGGCCAGAATCTGGTTGTAGACTTGTCTCAGCATATAAGTTGCTGGAATGATTACGGCGGCTGGTACGACACTGATCATATAAACCTGGTACAAGGCTCAGCTTTCGCAGGCTCTCTACAGTCATATAAAGGATCGCTGTACTGGAATAATGTGACCTACCCCTTCCCGTTGACGACAAATACCAACGTATTGGATATTGGTGATAAGACACCGATGCCATTACCGTTAAAACTCTATATTACCCCAGTCGGGGCGGCCGGTGGAGTTGTCATAAAAGCCGGGGAAGTTATTGCCCGTATTCATATGTATAAAATTGCCACGTTAGGAAGCGGAAATCCGCGTAATTTTACGTGGAATATTATTTCAAATAACAGTGTTGTTATGCCAACAGGCGGCTGCACTGTTGATAGTCGTAATGTCACCGTGAATCTCCCGGACTTTCCTGGAAGCGCAGAAATCCCCCTTGGCGTATATTGCTCAAGTGAACAAAAGCTCTCATTTTATCTTTCGGGTGCTACCACTGACAGTGCTAAACAAGTGTTTGCTAACACAGCACCAGATGCAACAAAAGCATCGGGAGTGGGTGTCTCTCTGATGCGTAATGGAAAAATACTGGCTACGGGAGAAAATGTCTCCCTGGGGACAGTAAATAAAAGCAAAGTACCTCTGGGTTTAAGCGCAACCTATGGACAAACAGGGAACAAAGTTTCAGCCGGAACCGTCCAGTCAGTCATTGGTGTCACTTTTATCTATGAATAATTGTGATTTTGACCTTAGTCTATGCGCTCCATTCACGAAAATTGCGCGGATAATTATTTTGTGAAAGCTATTATCCTACACCTGTAAGAAAATCCGCGCACAATTGAAGCCAGAGTCTTATTTTTTATATTGAAAAATATGTTAATTTAAACACTATGAGAGATGATGCTTACCTTATCGTATTTAATCTATGGTTTAACGATAATAGATTAAAAATAGAAAGAGAGTAGTCCCCTACTCTTATATATCCATGTTGGCGATAATCCCTTTGTATGTACTGTGCATCATCGCTATTACAAATCCTAATAATTCATTTCCACACAGGATAAGTAGATGAAGAAAAAAATTGAATCCTACCAGGGTGCTGCCGGTGGTTGGGGTGCTGTTAAATCCGTAGCGAATGCAGTACGTAGGCAGATGGATATACGCCAGGATGTTATTGCCATGTTTGACATGAATAAGCCAGAGGGCTTTGACTGTCCGGGTTGTGCATGGCCAGATCCTAAGCACAGTGCGTCATTCGACATTTGTGAAAACGGCGCAAAAGCAATCGCCTGGGAAGTCACGGATAAGCAGGTAAACGCCTCTTTCTTTGCTGAGAATACGGTTCAATCATTACTTACCTGGGGAGACCACGAGCTTGAGGCTGCGGGGCGACTCACTCAGCCTTTGAAATATGATGCCGTCAGCGACTGTTACAAGCCATTAAGCTGGCAACAAGCTTTCAATGAAATTGGCGCACGCCTTCAAAGCTATAGTGATCCCAATCAGGTTGAATTCTATACTTCGGGCCGCACTTCCAATGAAGCTGCCTTTCTTTATCAGCTTTTTGCCCGTGAATACGGGAGCAATAACTTTCCCGACTGCTCCAACATGTGCCATGAACCGACAAGCGTGGGTTTGGCAGCGAGTATCGGTGTAGGTAAAGGGACCGTGTTGCTGGAAGACTTTGAGAAGTGCGATTTAGTCATTTGCATTGGGCATAACCCTGGTACAAACCACCCTCGCATGCTGACTTCGTTGCGCGCTTTAGTGAAACGGGGAGCGAAAATGATCGCCATCAATCCTCTACAGGAACGTGGCCTGGAGCGATTTACCGCACCGCAAAACCCGTTTGAAATGCTGACGAACTCTGAGACTCAGTTGGCCAGTGCCTACTACAACGTGCGCATTGGTGGCGATATGGCGTTGCTCAAGGGGATGATGCGCCTGTTAATTGAGCGCGATGATGCTGCAAGTGCCGCAGGTCGGCCCTCATTGCTGGATGACGAATTTATTCAAACGCATACCGTCGGCTTTGACGAGCTACGCCGTGACGTTCTCAATTCCGAGTGGAAAGATATCGAACGTATTTCTGGACTAAGTCAGACACAAATCGCCGAACTGGCTGATGCATATGCCGCTGCCGAACGCACCATTATCTGTTACGGAATGGGGATCACTCAGCACGAACATGGTACCCAGAATGTACAGCAACTGGTCAATCTGCTGTTGATGAAAGGTAACATTGGCAAGCCTGGTGCGGGTATCTGCCCACTACGTGGCCACTCTAATGTACAGGGCGACCGAACCGTCGGTATCACCGAGAAACCGTCTGCAGAGTTTCTGGCTCGCCTGGGTGAGCGCTATGGCTTCACACCACCTCAAGCACCTGGACATGCTGCAATTGCCAGCATGCAAGCAATATGTTCAGGGCAGGCTCGAGCATTGATCTGCATGGGGGGCAACTTTGCACTGGCAATGCCAGATCGGGAAGCGAGCGCTGTACCGTTAACGCAATTAGATCTGGCGGTACACGTAGCCACTAAGCTTAACCGCTCTCATCTGCTGACCGCACGGCATAGCTATATTCTGCCGGTTCTGGGACGTAGCGAGATTGACATGCAAAAAAGCGGTGCGCAGGCGGTAACCGTTGAGGATTCAATGTCGATGATTCATGCCTCGCGTGGCGTGTTAAAACCCGCCGATGTAATGCTGAAATCAGAGTGTGCAGTGGTCGCGGGAATCGCGCAGGCAGCACTACCCCAGAGCGTGGTAGCCTGGGAGTATCTGGTGGAAGATTATGATCGCATTCGCAATGACATTGAAGCTGTGCTGCCAGAGTTCGCCGATTATAACCAGCGCATCCGACATCCTGGAGGTTTTCACCTGATAAATGCAGCTGCTGAAAGGCGCTGGATGACGCCGTCAGGTAAGGCTAATTTCATTACCAGCAAAGGGCTGTTAGAAGATCCCTCTTCAGCGTTTAACAGTAAGCTGGTCATGGCGACAGTACGCAGTCACGATCAGTACAACACGACGATTTATGGTATGGATGATCGTTATCGAGGGGTATTCGGTCAACGAGATGTGGTCTTTATGAGTGCTAAACAAGCTAAAATTTGCCGTGTAAAAAACGGCGAAAGAGTTAATCTTATTGCGCTTACGCCAGACGGTAAGCGCAGCTCACGCCGCATGGATAGATTAAAAGTGGTCATTTACCCTATGGCTGACCGCTCACTGGTGACCTATTTTCCAGAATCGAATCACATGCTAACACTTGATAACCACGATCCATTAAGTGGCATTCCTGGCTATAAAAGTATTCCGGTTGAATTAGAACCATCAAATTAATGCCTCTTCTCATTTCTTCTGCTGTCATCCGCACAGCAGAAGAATTCCTCATTGACTATTATCGCGCAATTTGCTCACATGGATTAAATTAAACTACATACTATAAGATATAAACTTCTGCCTACAGCTGTAAGAAACTCCGCTCAGTACTGAAGCACCAGTCCTATTTCCTCTTTTCTCCAGCCTGTTATATTAAGCATACTGATTAACGATTTTTAACGTTATCCGCTAAATAAACATATTTGAAATGCATTCGACCACAGTGAAAAACAAAATCACGCAAAGAGACAACTATAAAGAAATCATGTTTGTAATTGTGGTTGTCTTATTACTGACCCTTACGTTGATAGCCATTTTTTCGGCAATTGATCAGCTGGGCATTTCAGAAATGGGTCGCATTGCAAGAGATCTTACACATTTCATTATCAATAGTTTGCAAGACTGAAAATAAACAGCAAATTATAAATATGAAATGTTAAAAAAGTATCGATAAAAACTTTATTGTTTTAAGGAGATAAAATGTCGCTCGTTTGTTCTGTTATATTTATTCATCATGCCTTCAACGCTAACATTTTAGATAAAGATTACGCCTTCTCTGACGGCGAGATCCTGATGGTAGATAACGCTGTTCGTACGCATTTTGAACCTTATGAGCGGCATTTTAAAGAAATCGGATTTAATGAAAATACCATTAAAAAATATCTACAATGCACTAACATCCAGACAGTGACGGTGCCTGTTCCTGCGAAGTTTTTACGTGCTTCTAATGTACCGACTGGATTGCTTAATGAAATGATTGCTTATCTCAACTCGGAAGAACGCAATCATCATAATTTTTCAGAACTTTTGCTTTTTTCTTGCCTGTCTATTTTTGCCGCATGCAAAGGTTTCATTACACTATTAACTAACGGTGTGCTATCCGTTTCCGGGAAAGTGAGAAATATTGTCAACATGAAGCTGGCGCACCCATGGAAGCTGAAAGATATTTGTGACTGCCTGTACATCAGTGAAAGCCTGTTGAAGAAAAAACTTAAGCAAGAGCAAACGACATTCTCACAGATTCTTTTAGATGCCAGAATGCAGCACGCAAAAAATTTGATACGCGTAGAAGGTTCAGTCAATAAAATTGCCGAACAATGTGGTTATGCCAGTACATCTTATTTTATTTATGCGTTCCGCAAACATTTCGGCAACAGTCCGAAGAGAGTTTCTAAGGAGTACCGTTGTCAAAGGCACACCGGTATGAACACGGACAACACGATGAGTGCTTTAGCTATTTGATTATTTGCTAACGGGTAGTCAACCACACACGCTACGTAAGAATTAAATGGGGCAGCCATTCCTTGCCCCGCGTTGTTTTTAGGCGATATATTTATTGAAATAAATAAGTGACATTCATCACATATTTATGCATTTGCATAACCTATTGCATGATTATTTATGATCTCAATTCGGCATTTTGTCAGTAAAATACAATAATTTATTAAATATCAATAGATTAGTTGTTTATCGGCGAGAAATTACTTAGTAGAACAGAAAGTAATGTCAACGCTTTATGGACTGTTATTTCCCTTTTTTTAGCTAAATCTGCTATCTCTTTATGTGACTAACTTCACTTACATCCACTTATTTCTCTTCGTAAAATTACTTCGGAATTAAGTACAATAAGAAGAGGAACATTTATGAAGTCTGCATTAAAGAAAAGTGTCGTAAGTACCTCGATATCTTTGATACTGGCATCTGGTATGGCTGCATTTGCTGCTCATGCGGCAGATGATGTAAAGCTGAAAGCAACCAAAACAAACGTTGCTTTCTCAGACTTTACGCCGACTGAATACAGTACCAAAGGAAAGCCAAATATTATCGTACTGACCATGGATGATCTTGGTTATGGACAACTTCCTTTTGATAAGGGATCTTTTGACCCAAAAACAATGGAAAATCGTGAAGTTGTCGATACCTACAAAATAGGGATAGATAAAGCCATTGAAGCTGCACAAAAATCAACGCCGACGCTCCTTTCATTAATGGATGAAGGCGTACGTTTTACTAACGGCTATGTGGCACACGGTGTTTCCGGCCCCTCCCGCGCCGCAATAATGACCGGTCGAGCTCCCGCCCGCTTTGGTGTCTATTCCAATACCGATGCTCAGGATGGTATTCCGCTCACAGAAACTTTCTTGCCTGAATTATTCCAGAATCATGGTTATTACACTGCAGCAGTAGGTAAATGGCACTTGTCAAAAATCAGTAATGTGCCGGTACCGGAAGATAAACAAACACGTGACTATCATGACAACTTCACCACATTTTCTGCGGAAGAATGGCAACCGCAAAACCGTGGCTTTGATTACTTTATGGGATTCCACGCTGCAGGAACGGCATATTACAACTCCCCTTCACTGTTCAAAAATCGTGAACGTGTCCCCGCAAAAGGTTATATCAGCGATCAGTTAACCGATGAGGCAATTGGCGTTGTTGATCGTGCCAAAACACTTGACCAGCCTTTTATGCTTTACCTGGCTTATAATGCTCCGCACCTGCCAAATGATAATCCTGCACCGGAGCAATATCAGAAGCAATTTAATACCGGTAGTCAAACAGCAGATAACTACTACGCTTCCGTTTATTCTGTTGATCAGGGTGTAAAACGCATTCTCGAACAACTGAAGAAAAACGGACAGTATGACAATACAATTATTCTCTTTACCTCCGATAATGGTGCGGTTATCGATGGCCCTCTGCCGCTGAACGGGGCGCAAAAAGGCTATAAGAGTCAGACCTATCCTGGCGGTACTCACACCCCAATGTTTATGTGGTGGAAAGGAAAACTTCAACCCGGTAATTATGACAAGCTGATTTCCGCAATGGATTTCTACCCGACAGCTCTTGATGCAGCCGATATCAGCATTCCAAAAGACCTTAAGCTGGATGGCGTTTCCTTGCTGCCCTGGTTGCAAGATAAGAAACAAGGCGAGCCACATAAAAATCTGACCTGGATAACCTCTTATTCTCACTGGTTTGATGAGGAAAATATTCCATTCTGGGATAATTACCACAAATTTGTCCGTCATCAGTCAGACGATTACCCGCATAACCCCAACACTGAGGACTTAAGCCAATTCTCTTATACGGTGAGAAATAACGATTATTCGCTTGTCTATACAGTAGAAAACAATCAGTTAGGTCTCTACAAACTGACGGATCTACAGCAAAAAGATAACCTTGCCGCCGCCAATCCGCAGGTCGTTAAAGAGATGCAAGGCGTGGTAAGAGAGTTTATCGACAGCAGCCAGCCACCGCTTAGCGAGGTAAATCAGGAGAAGTTTAACAATATCAAGAAAGCACTAAGCGAAGCGAAATAACTAAACCTTCATGCGGCGGATTTTTCCGCCGCCTTATTGAGCGAGATAGCGATGCACGTTACAGCCAAGCCCTACAGTTTTCAATGTAATCTCAAATGTGATTACTGTTTTTACCTTGAAAAAGAGTCGCAGTTTACTCATGAAAAATGGATGGATGACAGCACTCTGAAAGAGTTCATCAAACAATATATCGCAGCGTCTGGCAATCAGGTCTATTTTACCTGGCAAGGCGGTGAACCCACTCTGGCTGGCCTGGATTTTTTCCGTAAAGTTATTCACTATCAACAACGCTATGCAGGCCAAAAACGTATTTTTAATGCATTACAAACGAATGGCATTTTATTGAATAATGAATGGTGTACCTTTCTCAAAGAACATGAGTTTCTGGTTGGTATCTCGATCGATGGACCCCAGGAGCTACATGACCGTTACAGACGCAGTAATTCAGGTAACGGTACTTTTGCAAAAGTGATAGCAGCCATCGAGCGTCTGAAATCATATCAAGTAGAGTTTAATACGTTAACCGTCATTAATAACGTTAATGTCCATTACCCTCTTGAGGTTTATCATTTTTTAAAATCTATCGGCAGTAAACATATGCAATTTATCGAATTGCTCGAAACCGGGACGCCGAATATTGATTTCAGTGGTCATAGTGAGAACACATTCCGCATCATTGATTTTTCTGTGCCTCCCACGGCTTATGGCAAGTTTATGTCAACCATTTTTATGCAATGGGTTAAAAACGATGTGGGTGAAATTTTCATCCGTCAGTTTGAAAGCTTTGTCAGCCGTTTTTTGGGGAATGGGCATACCAGTTGTATTTTCCAGGAGTCCTGCAAGGATAATCTGGTTGTTGAAAGTAATGGAGACATTTACGAATGCGACCATTTTGTCTATCCACAGTACAAAATTGGAAACATTAATAAATCTGAACTCAAAACGACGAACAGTGTACAACTGACAGCGCAAAAAAAACGGATTTCAGCGAAATGTCTGAAATGTGTATATAAACCTATCTGCAATGGCGGTTGTCCTAAGCATCGTATTACTAAAGTAAACAATGAGACTGTTTCTTATTTTTGCGAAGGTTATAAAATCCTTTTTTCAACCATGGTACCTTATATGAACGCCATGGTGGAGTTAGCTAAGAACAGAGTACCGCTTTACCACATTATGGATGTTGCAAAACAAATGGAGAATAATTAATAACGCTCCCTCTTTGCTCCAGTCTTAGCCTCCTTCTTATGGCCTTAACAAGACACCCGACATAAATTCCTGTTGGGTGTTTCGTCATATCATCTTCCCTTGCGAAAATCCTGGCATACGTGGTATGCGTCAGGGCATTAGCAATACCCTTGATTATCAATAGCATAACCATAACCACTGAAAATTAAATATTTCTATATATTTCATATTGTTAAATGATACTTAAATAAATTTCATCAGTAAATCATTGCCATAGATAATCATTGGATGGCACAATCAATTTTCGCTAATGATAACCATTCCCATTACGTTTTGTATGTTGATAGCAAAGTATCTCTGTCTGCTGAAGCCCTTTTGGCTGCGTAAGAATAATAAAACTTCAGTGTTGTTAATCATTATTATCCTCGCCATGATCCTTGGCGTGGTTAAAATTCAGGTCTGGTTAAACGACTGGAATAATGATTTTTTCAATGCGCTAAGCCAGAAAGAAACCGATAAGCTTTGGCAGCTTGTCCTTTGGTTCCCTGCCCTGCTGGGGATCTTTGTATTAATATCAGTAAACAAAACATGGTTAATTAAACTGCTGACTATTCGCTGGCGCGAATGGTTAACAGATTACTACCTTAATCGGTGGTTTGCAGATAAAAACTACTACTTCACGCAGATCTACGGCGAGCATAAAAATACAGATAACCCTGACCAACGTATCGCTGAAGACATTCTCTTACTGATCAGCAAAACGCTCAGTCTTTCATTTGGCTTCATCCAGTCACTTAGCATGCTGATCACCTTTACCGTTATTCTTTGGCAAAGCGCGGGTACGCTCTCATTCACTGTTGGTGGAACAGAATGGAATATCCAGGGGTATATGGTCTATACCGTCGTGCTCATTGTGATCGGTGGAACTTTATTTACCCATAAGGTGGGTAAACGTATTCGTCCGCTTAATGTGGAAAAACAACGTAGCGAAGCGACATTTCGAACTAATCTTGTGCAGCATAATAAACAGGCAGAACTGATTGCGCTAAGCAATGCTGAGTCTCTACAACGCCAGGAGTTGAGCGACAATTTTCATACCATTAAAGAGAACTGGCATCGTTTAATGAATCGTCAGCGGTGGCTTGATTACTGGCAGAATATTTATTCGCGCTCGCTTAGCGTTCTTCCCTACTTACTGTTATTGCCACAGTTTATTAGCGGACAGATCAATCTGGGCGGACTGATGAAATCGCGCCAGGCCTTTATGCTGGTATCGAACAATTTAAGCTGGTTTATTTATAAATATGACGAACTTGCTGAACTGGCTGCGGTTATCGATCGCTTGTATGAGTTCCATCAACTCACCGAACATCGCCCTACGAATAAGCCTAAAAATTGCCAACATGCGGTACAAGTGGCTGATGCGAGTATTCGTACGCCTGATAATAAGATCATATTAGAGAACTTGAACTTTCATGTTTCGCCAGGCAAATGGCTATTACTGAAAGGCTACTCTGGTGCGGGAAAAACCACACTGCTTAAAACATTATCCCACTGCTGGCCGTGGTTTAAAGGTGATATTTCTTCTCCTGCTGACAGTTGGTATGTGTCACAAACACCGTTAATCAAAACCGGCTTACTGAAAGAGATTATTTGTAAAGCACTTCCCCTGCCCGTAGACGATAAATCCTTGAGCGAAGTACTGCATCAGGTTGGTCTGGGGAAATTGGCTGCGCGTATTCATGACCACGATCGCTGGGGAGATATTCTTTCCAGCGGCGAAAAACAACGTATAGCCCTGGCACGATTAATTTTACGACGTCCGAAATGGATATTTCTTGACGAAACTACCTCTCATCTTGAGGAACAAGAGGCTATCCGCTTACTGCGTTTAGTGCGTGAAAAACTACCCACAAGCGGCGTCATTATGGTTACACATCAACCCGGTGTCTGGAACCTGGCAGATGATATTTGTGACATTAGCGCGGTTTTATAAAAACAATAAAAGCCCTGCTGTACGGAGATATAAATAAATGAAGCGAGTTCTTATTCCTGGCGTCATTTTATGTGGCGCTGATGTGGCGCAGGCCGTCGATGACAAAAACATGTACATGCATGTTTTTGAAGAGATGACGGTCTATGCTCCTGTCCCTGTACCCGTAAACGGCAACATGCATTACACCAGTGAAAGCATCGAGCGTTTACCGACCGGGAATGGCAATATCAGCGATCTGCTGAGAACCAACCCTGCGGTACGCATGGATTCAACGCAAAGTACCTCGTTGAACCAGGGAGATATTCGCCCGGAGAAAATCTCTATTCACGGTGCGTCGCCCTATCAGAATGCCTATTTGATTGACGGTATTAGTGCCACTAATAACCTGAACCCAGCGAATGAGTCCGATGCCAGTAGTGCAACCAATATTAGCGGGATGTCACAGGGGTATTATCTTGATGTCAGCTTACTGGACAATGTGACGCTTTATGACAGTTTTGTGCCGGTTGAATTCGGTCGCTTCAATGGCGGGGTAATTGATGCAAAGATCAAACGCTTCAACGCTGATGATAGCAGCGTGAAACTGGGTTATCGCACTACGCGTTCGGACTGGTTAACATCGCATATCGATGAGAATAACAAGAGCGCATTTAATCAAGGCTCTTCAGGAAGTACTTATTACTCCCCAGATTTTAAAAAGAACTTTTATACCTTGTCGTTTAATCAGGAACTCGCTGATAACTTTGGCGTTACCGCCGGTTTATCGCGCCGCCAGTCAGATATCACCCGCGCGGATTATGTTTCGAATGACGGCATTGTCGCCGGTCGGGCACAGTATAAAAACGTTATCGATACTGCATTGAGCAAATTTACCTGGTTTGCCAGCGACCGCTTTACCCACGATTTAACCTTAAAATATACCGGCTCCAGCCGTGATTATAATACCAGCACCTTCCCGCAGTCTGATCGCGAAATGGGTAATAAATCCTATGGTCTGGCATGGGATATGGATACGCAGCTCGCATGGGCCAAACTACGTACCACCGTTGGTTGGGATCATATTAGTGATTATACCCGTCACGATCATGACATCTGGTACACCGAACTTTCATGTACATATGGTGATATTACAGGGCGTTGCACCCGTGGCGGATTAGGACACATTTCCCAGGCTGTAGATAATTACACCTTCAAAACACGCCTGGACTGGCAAAAATTCGCCGTGGGTAATGTTTCGCATCAACCCTACTTCGGCGCGGAATACATCTATTCCGATGCGTGGACTGAACGCCATAACCAGTCTGAATCCTATGTGATTAATGCTGCCGGAAAGAAAACTAACCATACCATTTACCATAAAGGTAAAGGCAGCCTGGGAATTGACAACTACACACTGTATATGGCGGATCGCATTAGCTGGCGTAATGTGTCATTAATGCCCGGCGTGCGGTATGACTATGACAACTATCTGTCAAACCACAATATCTCCCCGCGCTTTATGACGGAATGGGATATTTTTGCTGATCAAACCTCAATGATTACAGCAGGTTATAACCGTTACTATGGCGGGAATATTCTTGATATGGGATTACGTGATATCCGCAATAGCTGGACGGAATCGGTATCAGGTAATAAAACCCTGACGCGTTATCAGGATTTGAAAACGCCTTATAACGATGAACTGGCAATGGGATTGCAGCAAAAAATCGGTAAGAACGTTATTGCGCGCGCAAACTATGTTTACCGTGAAGCGCATGATCAAATCAGCAAAAGCAGTCGTACCGACAGCGCGACTAAAACCACCATTACTGAATATAACAACGACGGCAAAACCAAAACGCATTCGTTCAACCTCAGTTTTGAACTGGCCGAACCCCTGCATATCCGCCAGGTAGATATTAACCCGCAAATTGTCTTTAGCTATATCAAGAGCAAGGGTAACTTGTCGTTAAACAATGGTTATGAGGAGAGCAATACCGGTGATAACCAGGTGGTTTATAACGGCAATCTGGTTTCTTACGATAGCGTTCCAGTGGCGGATTTTAATAACCCATTAAAGATCTCCTTAAACATGGATTTCACGCATCAACCGAGCGGGTTGGTGTGGGCGAATACGCTGGCCTGGCAAGAAGCGCGTAAAGCTCGCATTATCCTGGGTAAGACGAATGCGCAACACATCAGCGAATATTCAGATTACAAGCAGTATGTTGACGAAAAACTGGATAGCAGCCTGACCTGGGACACCCGCTTGTCCTGGACGCCACAATTTCTGAAACAACAAAACCTGACGATCAGTGCCGATATTCTCAATGTACTGGATAGCAAAACCGCGGTTGATACAACGAATACCGGTGTGGCGACCTACGCCAGTGGCCGTACTTTCTGGCTTGATGTCAGCATGAAATTTTAATAGTTCGGATTTTACTTAACCGGGTAAATTCGCCCGGTTTTCGCATGGAGATAATTATGAGAAACCTCTGTTTCTTACTGACGTTAGTGGCAACTCTGTTGCTCCCCGGGCGGCTGATTGCCGCCGCCTTACCGCAGGATGAAAAGTTAATTACCGGGCAACTGGACAATGGCTTGCGATATATGATTTATCCGCATGCTCATCCAAAGGATCAGGTAAACTTATGGCTGCAAATTCATACCGGTTCATTGCAGGAAGAAGACAATGAGCGCGGCGTGGCTCATTTTGTAGAACATATGATGTTTAACGGCACAAAAACATGGCCGGGTAATAAAGTCATCGAAACATTTGAGTCAATGGGCCTGCGTTTTGGTCGCGATGTTAATGCCTATACCAGCTATGACGAAACGGTGTATCAGGTGAGTTTGCCAACTACGCAGAAACAAAATCTGCAACAAGTGATGGCAATCTTCAGTGAATGGAGTAATGCCGCAACCTTTGAAAAACTCGAAGTAGACGCTGAACGCGGCGTAATTACTGAGGAATGGCGTGCCCATCAGGATACGAAATGGCGCACCTCTCAGGCGCGCCGCCCTTTCCTGCTGGCAAATACCCGTAATTTAGACCGTGAACCTATCGGCCTGATGGATACTGTCGCCACGGTCACACCGGCACAATTGCGCCAATTTTATCAACGCTGGTATCAACCAAATAATATGACCTTTATCGTGGTCGGCGATATCGACAGTAAAGAAGCGCTGGCGCTGATAAAGGATAATTTAAGTAAGCTTCCGGCTAACAAAGCAGCTGAAAATCGCGTCTGGCCGACAAAAGCCGAAAACCACCTGCGCTTTAATATCATTAATGATAAAGAAAACCGGGTGAACGGCATCGCACTCTATTATCGCCTGCCAATGGTACAAGTGAACGATGAGCAAAGCTTTATCGAACAAGCTGAATGGAGCATGTTAGTTCAGCTGTTCAATCAACGTCTGCAGGAACGTATACAGTCGGGTGAGTTGAAGACTATTTCTGGCGGCACTGCGCGCAGCGTTAAAATTGCACCCGATTATCAGTCGCTGTTTTTCCGTGTAAATGCACGAGGCGATAATATGCAGGATGCTGCGAATGCATTAATGGCAGAGTTGGCAACCATTGATCAGCATGGTTTTTCTGCTGAAGAACTCGATGATGTCAAATCTACCCGCCTCACCAGGCTGAAAAATGCGGTTGATCAGCAAGCTGAGCGTGATTTACGTATGCTGACCAGTCGCCTGGCATCCAGCTCATTAAATAATACGCCGTTCTTGTCGCCGGAAGAGACATATCAACTTTCGAAACGTCTGTGGCAGCAAATTACCGTGCAAAGTCTGGCGGAAAAATGGCAGCAGTTAAGAAAGAACCAGGACGCATTTTGGGAGCAAATGGTAAACAATGAGCTTGCCGCAAAAAAAGCATTGTCTCCTGCGGCTATCCTGGCGCTGGAAAAAGAGTACGCTAACAAAAAGCTGGCGGCTTACATCTTCCCAGGCAGAAATTTATCGTTAACAGTAGACGCTGACCCACAGGCGGAAATTAGCAGCAAAGAAACGCTGGCTGAGAATCTGACATCATTAACACTTTCCAATGGTGCCAAGGTTATTCTGGCAAAATCCGCGGGTGAAGAGCAAAAGCTACAAATTATTGCCGTATCGAATAAAGGCGATTTAAGTTTCCCTGCGCAGCAAAAATCACTTATCGCGCTGGCAAATAAAGCAGTTAGCGGAAGCGGCGTTGGCGAACTCTCCTCTTCCAGCCTGAAACGCTGGAGTGCGGAAAACTCGGTAACCATGAGCAGTAAAGTCAGTGGCATGAATACGTTGCTCTCCGTTAGCGCGCGGACTAATAACCCTGAACCTGGTTTTCACTTGATTAACCAGCGAATCACCCACAGCACGATTAACGACAATATTTGGGCATCGCTACAAAATGCTCAAATTCAGGCGTTGAAAACGCTCGACCAGCGTCCAGCGGAGAAATTCGCCCAGCAGATGTATGAGACGCGCTATGCTGATGACCGCACGAAATTACTGCAAGAAAATCAGATTGCACAGTTTACTGCCGCAGATGCGCTGGCTGCCGATCGCCAGTTGTTTTCATCTCCAGCGGATATCACGTTTGTCATTGTCGGTAATGTCGCAGAAGACAAACTCGTGGCGTTAATTACGCGTTACTTAGGATCAATCAAACACTCTGATTCGCCATTAGCCGCAGGTAAACCATTAACTCGCGCGACGGACAACGCATCGGTTACTGTAAAGGAACAAAATGAACCTGTAGCACAGGTTTCACAGTGGAGGCGTTATGATTCCCGGACACCTGTTAATCTGGCGACGCGTATGGCGCTCGATGCTTTTAACGTCGCACTGGCAAAAGATCTACGCGTTAATATTCGTGAACAGGCATCTGGAGCATACAGCGTTTCTTCTCGCCTCTCGGTTGATCCTCAGGCCAAAGATATCAGTCATTTGCTGGCTTTTACTTGTCAACCAGAACGACATGATGAACTGTTAACGTTAGCGAATGAAGTGATGGTTAAGCGTCTGGCTAAAGGGATCAGTGAGCAAGAACTGAATGAATACCAGCAAAACGTTCAGCGCAGCCTCGATATCCAACAGCGTAGCGTTCAACAATTAGCGAACACCATTGTAAATAGTCTTATTCAATATGACGATCCTGCAGCATGGACTGAGCAGGAGCAATTGTTGAAACAAATGACGGTAGAGAATGTTAACACTGCCGTTAAACAATATCTTTCTCATCCGGTAAATACTTATACCGGAGTATTATTACCTAAATAATAACAGCCCCGTCAACACATCGTTGGCGGGGATTTTAGCAATATTCGCTATTTTTATGTAATAATTTTATAAATGCGTTCAAAATAATAACCAAGTACTAATAGTGATATTTTAAGGTCTGATTTTTACGTGATAATTTAGGAGGCACAGAAAGCGCATAAAAATAACAACATAGAACACCTTGCCACCACCCAAGAGCTCTCTATTGCATTGTTTTTTTAATGAAAAAATATTATTCCAACAATATCTCACGATAAATAACATTAGGATTTTGTTATTTAAACACGAGTCCTTTGCACTTGCTTACTTTATCGATAAATCCTACTTTTTTAATGCGATCCAATCATTTTAAGGAGTTTAAAATGGATAAGAAGCAAGTAACGGATTTAAGGTCGGAACTACTCGATTCACGTTTTGGTGCGAAGTCTATTTCCACTATCGCAGAATCAAAACGTTTTCCGCTGCACGAAATGCGCGACGATGTCGCATTTCAGATTATCAATGACGAATTATATCTTGATGGCAACGCTCGTCAGAACCTGGCCACTTTCTGCCAGACCTGGGACGACGAAAATGTCCACAAGTTGATGGATTTATCCATTAACAAAAACTGGATCGACAAAGAAGAATATCCGCAATCTGCAGCCATCGACCTGCGTTGCGTAAATATGGTTGCCGATCTGTGGCATGCGCCTGCGCCGAAAAATGGTCAGGCCGTTGGCACCAACACCATTGGTTCTTCCGA
>NZ_JAYQWM010000076.1:0-17254 GCF_036662595.1 Escherichia sp. Lx600-2
CGGTGGAGCTGCATGACAAAGTCATCGGGCATTATCTGAACATAAAACACTATCAATAAGTTGGAGTCATTACCAACGCTACCTACCCCGGCGGGTAATGTGATATTTAATGCCCCTTTAGCGGGTACCATGCCTGCTTTTTCAATTTCTTTGTCATTCGCAAAAAATTGATTAAAGGTAATATTAAAAACTGTCGGATTATCAACGCGGAGCTGATTACCGTTACGCGTAAATCGCAGTTCATTTGGCGCGGTTTTTACATCACCCTTTAAACCTGCCGGGCGATAAAAAAGTTTGATTCGGGTGCGAACGGCAATCTGCAAAACATTTTTGTTTTCGCTGTCGTCACTTTTAGATGGAATGGCTTTCACATTAACCCAGTAGACCGATTCGCGATCCTGAGGCAGGCCGGGCGTAATATTCACAATACGCAAAATATTGTTCTTTTCTGGATCAAGCTTGAATAGTGGGGGCGTAATAATAAACGGTGTTTTTTTGCTGCCCGCGGCATCATCCACCCAGGATTGGATAAGAAACTCTTCCGTCTTACTTTTATTCTGTACGGTCAGCGAGGCTTCTTTCTTACTGCCATCATAAATTACGCGAGTAGAGCTAAGTCCGACGCCACCCGCCAGAACTGACTGTGAAAGGAACAGAGAGAGAGCCAACGCAACAAATTTACTTTTCATCATTCGATCCATGAACTTTGACGACTAATGGCGGCAATTACGCCGCCATTTGTAAAACGGACGATTACTCGTAAGACAGGTTGAAATCGACCTGCGCATTGCCGTAACCGGTCGTTACCGTTGCCAGAGTTGAAACGTAGTTGGCGGTAAAGTAGAGAACCGTCTGGCCTGTTTTCAGGTCAACACTTGCTTTACCACCGTTAAGAGCGACCAGGGTGTTGCTGTTATCATAAATACCGATACCAACACCTTTGGCCGCACCTGCTTCAGTGCTAACAGAAATCAGATCAGATTTATCTGCATCACCAACACCAGTAAAGCTCACATTGGCTTTTTTCATCGTTGTGGTATCGCAATCTTCCAGTTTGATTTCGAAAGGTTTCGCCGGGGATTTGTCACCAACCGCAGCAAATACAGATTTTTGTACCTGACCCAACACAACTTCCTGGTTCTGAGAGTCAACGGACAGTACGCAAGGTGAATCCACGATCTCGCCTGTAAATTTAACCGTACCATCACCAGATTCTGCTGCAAATGCAGAGCCGGAGGTTAACGCCAGTGCAGTTAAGGCAAAAACGACCTTTTTCATGAAAAACTCCATTTTATTAAATCACATTAATTAGCAAATAGTGATGCTTTAACATTGCATCAACTTTGAAGGCGGGATTATACAAATAAACAAGGAAAAGAAAATTAAGAGGATAAAATATCAATAAATTAAGAAAGTGTGAATTTTGATTTAAATCACTAAGTTGCCTTTCGGGATAAAAAATCAGGAATGATTTTTAGGAAAAAACAAATACAAAATATCAATTAATCAATCCATATACATTCACTTTGTAAATATATAGAGTTTTGTAATCTCCTTATTATTTTAAACGAAAAAAAGGGGCTCTCTCGCCCCTTCGTTAATAACCAACGCCATCTCATTAAATATGCGCCTCACGCAACACTTTCTGCTGCGGCTGGCGAATGGTGGTGGAAAGTGCCAGGGAAATAATCAGCAGAGCAAAGATGACGCAGAAAGTCACATAAAATCCACCGAATAGCGAGGCGATAATCGAACCGCAAATGCTGCCGATACCAAAACCGAGGTAAATCACACCGTAGTTTTTCGCCAGATTATTGAGGCCGAAGAACTCACTAACCAGTGACGGGAAAACGGTAATGGTGCCGCCGAAGTTAAATGCTACACAAGCAATCGCGGCGAAGAATGTTAACGCGTTAAGCGGTGCAAACAGCAGAGCAGCCATGCCCACCAGTGACACTACCTGACCAATGGTGATGACGCGAATACGCGAGATTTTGTCAGACAGAATACCCAGCACCAGGCGCCCGCTAAGGTTGGCGATGGAAATAACAGTGACTGCATTGGCTGCAGAAACCACATCAAGGTGTGCCAGACTTTGGGCGATATCTTTCGCTACCCCAATCACGTACAGGCCGCTCATGCAGGCAGTCAGGAACATTACCGCTAACATCCAGTACTGCGGTTTACGCATCGACTCTGCCAGCGTGTAATCTTTCTCCACCACACCATTGCTGGTTTTCACTTCCTGTTTTGGTGCGTCTTTCATTAACGTTGCGCCGAAAACAATCATCACCAGCGCAATCGCTCCCCAAATCACAAAGGTTTTTTCCAGACCGACCGTTTCCAGCAGCTGCGTGTCGATAAATTTGAAACCCAGGCTACCCAGACCATAAGAACCGATAGCGAACGCGGAGATCAGACCTTTACGCTCCGGGAACCATTTCACGCAGTTAGAGAGCGTCAGCAGGTAACCCGCGCCATCCGCCAGACCGACCAGCACACCGGCGCTTAACCACAGCATCATCAGGTTGTCAGAATGCGCTGTCAGGAAGAACCCTAATCCCAGCAAAATGCCGGAAGCGATGGTGACGCGTTTAACACCAAAACGTTCCTGCAATTTGCCCGCAACAGAAGACGAAATTGCCAGCCCCAGACTTAACAAGCCGAAAGAGAAAGCGACCTGGCTTACCGGCGCATCCAGCTTGGCGGAAAGCGCGCCGTTAAACAGGCTCCAGGTATAAACCGACCCCAGCGCAAACTGGGTAATGATAGTACCGATGAGTGTCAGCCAGCGGGTACGCTGATAATTTGAAGGTGTCATGGCAGTATTCCTGCAGTAATAAAAAGGAAAAATCTCTGCCGACAACCATAACGAAGTGCACTTTATGCCTGGGGAAAAACGGCATGAAATGCCATCAGAACGGAATGAAATGCCTTAGTTCAGGAATGAATGACGCGACAATTATTCACCAAATTTATTATTTGGTAAGTTAGCACCCACTATCGCCACAACTATTGTTATTCAATGGTTTCAATTGTGATTGTTACGTTAAAATCTGGCACTAACCCCCATCGTATACAGATAATCGCTATTGTTAGTGGTATTTTCTGCCTGAGATAGCGCGGCATAGGCGGCAATATTTTGATTGAGCAACATATCAGCGCCTACGGTGACATCCAGCCAGTTGCCGTTCTGGTTTGTCGCCGTCATCCGGCTCAGGCCTGATTGCGCCTTCCAGATATTCTCGCCAAATTGCTGGTTATAGCTGATTTGCGCCCAGGGTCGGAGATCGCCAAGCCGGGAGTCAACACGCCAGCCTAAGGTACTCACGCTGGCATGCCATAACGGATCGGTCAGCGTGGTAGTACTGTCGCCAAACTCGTTATACATCGAGGTGGTTGTGCCATCGTAATGTAATGCCGCGACCGGGCCAGTTGTAACCTGTTCATATAAAGGAAAATTCCAGCCCATACTCATACTGCTGGTCACATCCACAGGGGTTTCTTCCGCCAGATTGACTTCCAGTCCCAGCGCCCTTTGGCTACTTTGAATACGTTGCGACAAAATATCGTTGTAATCAGGTTGATGATCACTATCCCAGGTGTAACGCTCTGTGGAATGCCCGGGTTGCGTATCAACGATATATTCTTGTTGCCAGGCGTAAGCTGTGTTGAGAAAAAAGGCACTGATTACCACACTCGCCAGCAGGCTTAGCTGCCAGCGACCACCGCTTTTTTTTATGATCATTAACACGACTCCAGGGAAGAGCCGAATTCGGCAATATTATTGTCATTGTATGAAGGATATCGGGCATAGTAGCCCTGTATTAAATATTGACTTTTTCACCGATGCGTCAAGAAAAGCGGCTGAAATTTTTACGATCGGGTACATAGCGAGGGAAAGTATGGAACGTTGCGGCTGGGTGAGTCAGGACCCGCTTTATATTGCCTACCATGATAATGAGTGGGGCGTGCCTGAAACTGACAGTAAAAAACTGTTCGAAATGATCTGCCTGGAAGGGCAGCAGGCTGGGTTATCGTGGATCACCGTCCTCAAAAAACGCGAAAACTATCGCGCCTGCTTTCATCAGTTCGATCCGGTGAAGGTTGCCGCAATGCAGGAAGAGGATATCGAAAGACTGGTACAGGACGCCGGGATTATCCGCCATCGCGGGAAAATTCAGGCAATTATTGGTAATGCGCGGGCGTACCTGCAAATGGAACAGAACGGCGAACCGTTTGCCGACTTTGTCTGGTCGTTTGTAAATCATCAGCCACAGGTGACACAAGCCACAACGTTGAGCGAAATCCCCACATCTACGCCCGCCTCCGACGCCCTATCTAAGGCACTGAAAAAACGTGGTTTTAAGTTTGTCGGTACCACAATCTGTTACTCCTTTATGCAGGCATGTGGGCTGGTGAATGATCATGTGGTTGGCTGCTGTTGCTATCCGGGAAATAAACCATGATTAGGGAAGCGCAACGTTCAGAACTCCCCGCGATCCTCGAACTGTGGCTGGAAAGTACAACCTGGGGCCATCCCTTTATAAAAGCGAATTACTGGCGCGAGTGCATTCCGCTGGTGCGGGATGCCTATCTTGCCAACGCACAAAACTGGGTCTGGGAAGAAGACAGTAAGCTTCTCGGTTTTGTCAGCATTATGGAAGGCCGATTTCTGGCAGCGATGTTTGTCGCACCGAAGGCCGTCAGGCGCGGTATTGGTAAGGCGCTGATGCAGTATGTGCAACAGCGCCATCCCCATCTGATGCTGGAGGTTTATCAAAAAAATCAACCGGCGATAGATTTTTACCAGGCGCAGGGTTTTCACATTGTCGATTGCGCATGGCAGGATGAAACCCAACTACCCACCTGGATTATGAGCTGGCCGGTGGTTCAAACGCTGTAAGTGTCAGTTCCGGACCGTTGTATTTTTCTAGCCATGCCAGCGCCGTATTACCCGCACAGCCATTCCCCAGCCGCGAGCTGGGGAGATCTTTGGTCAGCACGTTGACTGCGCCGTTTTTACAAATACCGTCAGCGGTTAAATCCAAATCCGGCCATGCCCCTTCGTGAATACAAATCACGCCAGGTTTAATTCCCTCGCTAATGACCGCTCCGGCAAGAATTTGCCCGCGTGCGTTCCACAGCCGAACAGTATCGCCATCTTGTATGCCGCGCGCCTGGGCATCGTCAGGATGAATGGTGACAGGCTCACGGTTTGCCACCGCGTACAATTCGCGCAGAGAACTGTAATTCAGCTGGCTGTGCAGACGATGCGCCGGATGAGCAGAAAGTACCTGTAACTGTTCCGGTTCGGCATTGCCCTGCCATTCGTCCGGCACCAGCCACATTGGATGCCCCGGGCAATCCGGATAAGCGTAATCGGCAATACGCTGCGAGAAGATTTCAATCTTACTGCTGGCGGTTTTTAATGGATGCACCTGCGGATCCCGGCAAAAATCAGCGAAGCGAATAAACCGCTCGCTGTCCGGGTTTTCCGGCATCTCAATTAACTGATTGGCTTGCCAGAACTCAGCAAATGGCGGCAATTCAACCTGCTGGCTTGCCCCGCGCTGTCGGGCAACGTTATAAAACGTTTCCAGCCATTGCAGCTCACTTTTTCCTTCCGTAAAACGTGCATAACCGCCCTTCTCCCAGCGTTCACTTAACTCGGCAAAAACATCAAAATCATTACGCGCTTCATAGCGTGGCGGCACCACTTGCTTCATCGGCACCAGATGCTGATTACTATAATCACCGGTCATGGTGAGATCATTACGCTCAAAAGAGGTAGTCGCAGGCAGAACGATATCCGCGTGTTTCGCCGCCGCCGTCCAGAAGCATTCAGAGATCACCACCAGCTCCGGTTTTTGCCAGGCACGGATCAGGCGATTGGTATCCTGATGATGAGTAAAGTTGGCACCGCCCGCCCACCAGATAAAACGAATATCCGGGAAATGTCGGTCCATACCGTTGTGTTGATATGCGCCACCGGGGTTTTCCAGTGCTTCAACAATGCGGGCGACAGGGATTTTATCTACCGCATCGCAGCCACCCGGCAAGCTGCCCTGCATGGAAGAGAGTACCGCAGCGCGCCGCGTGGGGTTACCACCATTGGCAAAATGGTAAGAAAGACCAAAACCGCCGCCGGGTGTGCCGATTTGCCCCAACATTGCTGCCAGCGTGACGATCATCCAGTGTTTTTGCTCACCAAACTGTTGGCGCTGCATTCCCCAGCCAGCCATCAGCATGGTGGTATTTTGGTGGAAAATAGCCGCCAGCTCGCGGATTTTCGCTGCGCCAACACCACAAATCTCTGCTGCCCATTCGGCGGTTTTCGCTATTCCGTCACTCTCGCCCAGCAAATAAGAGGCGAAGACGGCATAACCTGTGGTGCAACGCGCCAGAAACGCTTCGTCGTGCCAACCATTTTCCACCAGCGTATGGGCGATCCCCAGCATCAGCGCAACATCAGTGCCCATGTGCGGTGCCACCCACTCCATTTTATCGCCAAAGAAATCGACGGTTTCCGATCGCATTGGATCAATGCAGATCAGCTTTTTCCCGCTGTCACGCAGTGCAGAAAAGTAAGAAAGCCCCTGCTCATCGGATGCATTCCACGCAATTTTCAGCGTATTGAGTGGGTTAGCACTCCACAGCACCACGACATCGCTATGTTCCAGCACCAGCGGCCAACTGGTCTGCTGTTGATAAACTTCACTACCACCCACGACATACGGCATGATCGCCTGTGCCGCGCCGGTCGAATAATCCCCCAGATGCCCGGTATAACCGCCTGCCAGCGCCATATAGCGTTGTAATAATGTCGAGGCCTTATGCAGCACGCCGTTTGAACGCCAGCCGTAGGAACCAGCAAAAATCGATGCCGGACCATAAGCCTCACGAATGCGTTTATGTTGTTGGTGAATAAGATCCAGCGCCTCATCCCAACTCACGCGAACAAATTCATCCTGCCCACGAATGCCTTGCGGGTTTTCCGGTGACGCGAGAAAGCCTTTGCGCACCATTGGAAATCGTACCCGCGTATTGCTGTGAACCTGGTCGCGAACCGCGCTCTGCAAGGAGTTTTCCATTCCTGTGGCTAACGCGCCACGCGAGCTAAACACGGTTTCGCCGTCGGTTTCAACCAGCATGGGCCCCCAATGGGCGGCAGTCAGAACGGAATATCGTGAGGATGAGTTGGCCAAACCGAAGACTCCTGAAAGGTTAGATGTATTGAGCAGTTAAATATTACTTACAAATTTCCGAGTATTCCCAGGAATAATCTTCATGTTCACGCGGCATAATCTCCCGCCACGGAACCCGTGGCAAAGAATAAAAAGGTTATTAAGGATTAACAATGAAGAAACGTGTTTATCTTATTGCCGCCGTAGTGAGTGGCGCTCTGGCGGTATCTGGCTGCACAACTAACCCTTACACCGGCGAACGCGAAGCAGGTAAATCTGCTATCGGCGCAGGTCTGGGCTCTCTCGTGGGCGCGGGTATTGGTGCGCTCTCTTCTTCGAAGAAAGATCGCGGTAAAGGCGCGCTGATTGGCGCAGCAGCAGGCGCAGCTCTGGGCGGCGGCGTGGGTTATTACATGGATGTGCAGGAAGCGAAGCTGCGTGACAAAATGCGCGGCACTGGTGTTAGTGTAACCCGCAGCGGGGATAACATTATCCTCAATATGCCGAACAATGTGACCTTCGACAGCAGCAGCGCGACCCTGAAACCTGCGGGCGCTAACACCCTGACCGGCGTGGCAATGGTGCTGAAAGAGTATCCGAAAACGGCGGTTAACGTGATTGGTTATACCGACAGCACGGGTGGTCACGATCTGAACATGCGTCTCTCCCAGCAGCGTGCGGATTCCGTTGCCAGCGCGTTGATCACCCAGGGCGTGGACGCCAGCCGCATCCGTACTCAGGGCCTTGGCCCGGCTAACCCAATCGCCAGCAACAGCACCGCAGAAGGTAAGGCGCAAAACCGCCGTGTAGAAATTACCTTAAGCCCGCTGTAATCCCTTTCATGCCAGGTGATGCAGAAATCACCTGGCATTCTTCAGTTTTCCTTCATCATATTTCAGGCTAAGGTGATCGCCTTATCAGTGAATGGAGAGAAGCATGAAGCCGTCCGTTATCCTCTACAAAGCCTTACCTGATGATTTACTGCAACGCCTGCAAGAGCATTTCACCGTTCACCAGGTGGCAAACCTCAGCCCACAAACCGTCGATCAAAATGCAGCAATTTTTGCAGAAGCTGAAGGTTTACTGGGTTCAAACGAGAATGTAGATGCCGCATTGCTGGAAAAAATGCCGAAACTGCGTGCCACATCAACGATCTCCGTCGGCTATGACAATTTTGATGTCGATGCGCTTACCGCCCGAAAAATTCTGCTGATGCACACGCCAACCGTATTAACAGAAACCGTCGCCGATACGCTGATGGCGCTGGTGTTGTCTACCGCTCGTCGGGTTGTGGAGGTAGCAGAACGGGTAAAAGCAGGCGAATGGACCGCGAGCATAGGCCCGGACTGGTACGGCACTGACGTTCACCATAAAACACTGGGCATTGTCGGGATGGGACGGATCGGCATGGCGCTGGCACAACGTGCGCACTTTGGCTTCAACATGCCCATCCTCTATAACGCGCGCCGCCACCATAAAGAAGCAGAAGAACGCTTCAACGCCCGCTACTGCGATTTGGATACACTGTTACAAGAGTCAGATTTCGTTTGCCTGATCCTGCCGTTAACTGATGAGACGTATCATCTATTTGGCGCAGAACAATTCGCCAAAATGAAATCCTCCGCCATATTCATTAATGCCGGACGTGGCCCGGTGGTTGATGAAAATGCACTGATTGCTGCATTGCAGAAAGGCGAAATTCACGCCGCCGGGCTGGATGTCTTCGAACAAGAGCCACTTTCCGTAGATTCGCCGTTGCTCTCAATGGCCAACGTCGTCGCAGTACCGCATATTGGATCTGCCACCCATGAGACGCGTTATGGCATGGCCGCCTGTGCCGTGGATAATTTGATTGATGCGTTACAAGGAAAGGTTGAGAAGAACTGTGTGAATCCGCACGTCGCGGACTAAGCCGCGACTGCGTGGAGTAAAGCCCGATAATCGCTCGGGCTTTTACTCTTTATTGGGTTGCAGTAACTGCTGTAGTCCAGGCCTGATTAAACGCCTGATGTTGTGCCGGTAATGGCGCAATCAGTTTGTTATATTCACTTGCCTGCTGTGAAGTCGGGAACTGGATGCCATTTGCTACAAAGCTCACCTGAGTACCTTGTTGGGCAATGTAGTCTCCAACCATCACCAGTTGTTGCGTGAAAGTTTGTGCCGCCGGAATCAACGGTTGCAATGCATCAGCTGGCGTCGTTACCACTTTGGTGAATGCCTGATCAAAGACCGGTTTCAGGTCATCACTCTGTTTTAGCGCAGAGTGCGCAGCATCGGCCTGCAACTTCGCATTTTGCAGTTGTTGCGCCAGCACACCCAGCGAACCATTCATTTCACGCAGCGGACCGCTTTGCGTAACGTAATCCTGCGGTACGCGAATTGCGTTAACGCTGTCTACAACCGGGCGCAGACCGGAATCCATCGCCTGATTCACCTGCTGAGAATAACCATACAGAATCGCGTAATCAGAGACAAAAGGACCAAACTGTTTTTTCTGATCGGCAGTCAGGGTTGGTAGACGTTCACCGCTACGCATCACTGTATTCTGCAGGAAGTCGATAAACGCTTTACGCTGATCGCCTTCTTTATCAAAACACCCACTCAGGCTAACTACCATTAATAACGCCGCAAGAGGCGCAAACCAGCGAGAGCAGGACTTTCCTGTCGCCATTTTCTTACTCCTTTCACCCAAAAAAAGCGCACAACGACACACGCGTGTCTGACGTGACAAGGATAGTCCAGGACAGGCTTGCAGGATACCCTTTCTACGTAATCTTCCTGGTAAAATCATGGAGAAAATGAAACAAGGTTAATTTGTTGTTTCATTGTTAAAAAATGATATTGCCGTTGCCTTTTTTGTAGCCAGAGATTTACGCCTTCGCAGAAGGTTAGATTTTCGAAATCTTTACAAACCAGGAGTGGTAAGAGATATATCGGCATTTATCAGATCGTTAGGTGGCTATAAGTCACGCTAAATGACTGGCTGAATCGAATCATAGCCAGAGCATGCCCTGACTTCACCCCGCTGTGTCTGCTTTTCCCGACTATTCTTAATGAGCTTCGATGCAATTCACGATCCCGCAGTGTGATTTGAGGAGTTTTCAATGGAATATAAAGATCCAATGCATGAGCTGTTGAGCAGCCTGGAACAGATTGTTTTTAAAGATGAAACGCAGAAAATTACCCTGACGCACAGAACAACGTCCTGTACCGAAATTGAGCAGTTACGAAAAGGGACAGGATTAAAAATCGATGATTTCGCCCGGGTTTTGGGCGTATCAGTCGCCATGGTAAAGGAATGGGAATCCAGACGCGTGAAGCCTTCAAGTGCCGAACTAAAATTGATGCGTTTGATTCAAGCCAACCCGGCATTAAGTAAGCAGTTGATGGAATAGACTTTTATCCACTTTATTGCTGTTTACGGTCCTGATGACAGGACCGTTTTCCAACCGATTAATCATAAATATGAAAAATAATTGTTGCATCACCCGCCAATGCGTGGCTTAATGCACATCAACGGTTTGACGTACAGACCATTAAAGCAGTGTAGTAAGGCAAGTCCCTTCAAGAGTTATCGTTGATACCCCTCGTAGTGCACATTCCTTTAACGCTTCAAAATCTGTAAAGCACGCCATATCGCCGAAAGGCACACTTAATTATTAAAGGTAATACACTATGTCCGGTAAAATGACTGGTATCGTAAAATGGTTCAACGCTGACAAAGGCTTCGGCTTCATCACTCCTGACGATGGCTCTAAAGACGTGTTCGTACACTTCTCTGCTATCCAGAACGATGGTTACAAATCTCTGGACGAAGGTCAGAAAGTGTCCTTCACCATCGAAAGCGGCGCTAAAGGCCCGGCAGCTGGTAACGTAACCAGCCTGTAATCTCTGCTTAAAAGCACAGAATCTAAGATCCCTGCCATTTGGCGGGGATTTTTTTATTTGTTTTTCAGGAAATAAATAATCGATCGCGTAATAAAATCTAGTATTATTTTTGTGAAAAATAAATTTGGGTGCAATGAGAATGCGCAACGCCGTAAGAAAGGCGGGAATAACTTCCCGCCGAAGACTCTTACTCTTTCAAATTGCAGGCTAAAAATGCCGCCAGCTCATAACCCCCCTGTTTAATATGCAATTCACACAGTGAATCTCTTATCATCCAGGTGAAAAATAAAAGCGTGAAACAAATGGGTGCAGTACACTTTTTGATTTATAGTCAGGTGGGACTTTTCTCTGTCTGCCTTTCGGTGAATACCTGAGACAAACAGTCTCAAGCACCCGTGGCTATTCTAGCTTAATAAGTTTGTTTCTTCTCCTTGATATAATCCTAAAAAATCTCATAAAATTAATATATGAGATAATCTTTATTCAGCAGAAGATTATTAAAGGTTGCTGTATTATTTAGCGATAAAAAAAGCCTGCCAGATGGCAGGCTTTTTAATAACGGCGTTATTACTGCAACAGCGAAATATCCGCAACGCGCAGGAACAGTTCGCGCAGTTTCTCCAGCATGGTCAGACGGTTGATACGCAATTCTTTGTCATCAACCATGACCATCACTTTATCGAAGAAGGCATCGACCGGTTCACGCAGCTCTGCCAGTTCGACCAGCGCATCCTGGTAACGACCTTCCGCAAAGTACGGCTCCAGCTTGTCACGTAGCACCACAACCTGCATCGCCAGTTTAATTTCTTCCGGCTCTTTCAGAGTAGAGGCATTCACGCGATCGCTCAGCACTTCGTCAGATTTCGCCAGGATGTTAGATACACGTTTGTTCGCCGCCGCCAGTGCTGCAGCTGCTTCCAGGGTACGGAAGTGCGATACCGCTTTCATGCGGGCATCGAAATCAGCCGGACGAGTCGGACGACGCGCCAGTACCGCCTGGATGGTGTCAACGGTATAACCTTCGTCCTGATACCAGGCGCGGAAGCGACCGAGCATAAAGTCGATAACATCATCAACTACGTTGGCATTAGTCAGCTTATCGCCATACAGACGCACCGCTTCTTCGGTCAGCGTTTGCAGATCAAGGTTGAGGTTCTTCTCAACGATAATTCGCAGCACGCCAAGTGCGGCACGACGCAGCGCAAACGGGTCTTTGTCGCCTTTCGGATGCTGACCGATACCGAAGATACCCGCCAGAGTATCCATCTTATCAGCAATCGCCAGCGCACAAGCTACCGGGTTGGACGGCAGGTCATCACCGGCAAAGCGCGGCTGATACTGCTCATTCAGCGCGACGGCTACGTCTTCCGCTTCGCCATCGTGACGCGCGTAGTGCATCCCCATAACGCCTTGGGTGTCGGTGAACTCGAAGACCATGTTGGTCATCAGGTCACACTTAGACAGCAGGCCCGCACGGGTTGCGTGGTTAACGTCAGCGCCAATCTGTTCGGCGATCCAGCCAGCCAGCGCCTGGATGCGGTCAGTTTTGTCACGCAGCGTACCCAGCTGTTGCTGGAACAGCACGGTTTGCAGACGCGGCAGGTTATCTTCCAGACGTTTTTTACGGTCGGTGTTGAAGAAGAACTCGGCATCAGCCAGACGTGGACGAACGACTTTCTCGTTACCAGAGATAATTTGCTGCGGATCTTTCGATTCGATGTTGGCAACGAAGATAAAGTTCGGCAGCAGTTTGCCGTCGTTCGCATACACCGGGAAGTACTTCTGGTCACCTTTCATGGTGTAAACCAGTGCTTCAGACGGCACCGCGAGGAATTTCTCTTCAAATTTCGCGGTTAGAACGACCGGCCACTCCACCAGCGAAGCCACTTCTTCCAGCAGGCTTTCGCTTAAGTCAGCGTTACCGCCAATCTTACGCGCTGCTTCTTCGGCATCGGCTTTAATCTTCGCCTTACGTTCTTCGTAATCGGCGATGACTTTCCCACGCTCACGCAGAATTTCCGGATACTGATCGGCGTTATCGATGGTGAATTCCGGCTCGCCCATAAAGCGGTGGCCGCGAATCACGCGATCGGACTGAATGCCCAGAATGGTTGCAGGAATGACTTTGTCGCCCAGCAGCAGGGTCACGGTGTGCACCGGACGCACGAAGTGCACGTCGCTTGCACCCCAGCGCATCAGTTTCGGAATCGGCAGTTTCGCCAGCGAAGTCGCAACCATATTCGGCAGCAGTGCTTCAGTGCTTTCGCCCTTCACATGGGCGCGATACAGCAGCCATTCGCCTTTATCGGTAGTCAGACGCTCAGCCTGGTCAACGGTAATACCGCAACCACGCGCCCAACCTTCTGCCGCTTTGCTCGGTTTGCCTTCAGCGTCGAACGCCTGGGCAATCGCCGGGCCGCGTTTTTCGATTTCACGATCCGGTTGCGCTTCCGCCAGGTTAGCTACTTTCAGCGCCAGACGACGCGGAGCAGCAAACCATTGAACGGTGCCGTGTGCGAGGCCAGCGTTATCCAGCTCCGCAGTAAAGTTCGCAGCAAAGGACTCTGCCAGGCTGCGCAGTGCTTTTGGTGGCAGCTCTTCAGTGCCGATTTCCACCAGAAAAGTTTTCTCAGACATAGCCGCCTCTTACTTATCTTTGTTGCACATCGGGAAGCCGAGGGCTTCACGGGAAGCGTAATATGCTTCTGCCACTGCTTTGGTCAGGGTGCGAATGCGCAGAATGTAGCGCTGACGCTCGGTGACGGAGATGGCTTTACGCGCATCCAGCAGGTTGAAGCTGTGGGCGGCTTTCAGAATACGCTCGTAAGCTGGCAGCGGCAGCGGATTTTCCAGCGCCAGCAGCTGCTGCGCTTCTTTCTCGTACTGCTCAAAGCAGGTGAACAGGAAGTCCACGTCCGCGTATTCGAAGTTGTAAGTGGACTGCTCCACTTCGTTCTGATGGAACACGTCGCCGTAGGTGGTTTTACCCAGCGGGCCGTCGCTCCAGACCAGGTCGTAAACGCTGTCTACGCCCTGAATGTACATGGCCAGACGTTCCAGACCGTAGGTGATCTCGCCGGTAACCGGTTTACACTCCAGACCACCAACCTGCTGGAAGTAAGTGAACTGCGTCACTTCCATGCCGTTTAGCCACACTTCCCAGCCCAGTCCCCAGGCACCCAGCGTCGGGTTTTCCCAGTTATCTTCCACGAAACGGATATCGTGGATAGTCGGGTCCATGCCCAGCTCTTTCAGAGAACCAAGGTACAGCTCCTGAATATTGTCCGGCGATGGCTTAATGACCACCTGGAACTGATAGTAGTGCTGTAAACGGTTGGGGTTTTCGCCGTAGCGACCATCGGTCGGGCGACGAGAAGGCTGAACATAAGCAGCCGCCATCGGTTCTGGCCCCAGCGCGCGCAGACAGGTCATTGGGTGAGAGGTTCCCGCGCCGACTTCCATGTCCAATGGTTGAACAATGGTGCAGCCCTGGCGAGCCCAGTAATCCTGTAAGGTCAGGATCAAGCCCTGGAAGGTCCTGGTATCAAACTTTTGCATATTATTTCGTGCTGGATACGTGTGGATTTAAAGGAAGGGATCAGTATACCCGCTGGATGGAAGATATACAGTATGAAACGGGAAAAAGCAGGGCTTAACGCATGGAAAGATGCAAAAAATGGCCATCTGCGTCAAAAGAACAGACAAACTGCTCTTTACGGAAGGTATAACCGCGCATTTCATAGCTTCCCTGGAACTGTTCGAAGGCGGTGACGTCGATTTTTTGCTCGCCGGTGTTATAACGTTTTGCCGCCTGATCCTTGCATAACGCTTCCATATTCAACGAACGCAGAGGATCAACCTTTACCCGTTGTGCTTTCTGCACGGGTGACGGTGTAGAACAACCCACTAGCACCATAAGCGCCATTGCCGGAAAGAAAGCGTTCATCATCATTAAATTACCGTCTGGTTTGCAGGTGAGTCTTATTATTTATATCGGTATAGTGGCTGATATCTTACGAATTTCCTTAAGCCTCTATAAGCTGTAGTGTTAAAACTCAGATTATTCCAGTGCGCCAACTGAATGATTTATCGGTCAGACTTTTTTTAACCAGATACAGAGACACAGATGCAGCCCAAAATTTACTGGATTGATAACCTGCGAGGGATAGCGTGTTTAATGGTGGTGATGATTCACACCACTACCTGGTATGTGACCAATGCTCATAGTGTTAGCCCCGTCACCTGGGATATCGCCAATGTTCTGAACTCTGCCTCTCGTGTCAGCGTGCCGCTATTTTTCATGATTTCCGGCTATCTCTTTTTTGGCGAACGCAGCGCCCAGCCGCGCCATTTCTTGCGTATCGGCTTATGTCTGTTTTTTTATAGCGCAATCGCGCTGCTCTACATTGCACTGTTTACCTCCATTAATGTGGAGTTAGCGCTGAAAAACCTGCTGCAAAAGCCAGTGTTTTACCACTTATGGTTTTTCTTCGCGATTGCGGTGATTTATCTGGTTTCACCGCTGATTCAGGCGAAGAACGTCGGCGGAAAAATGTTGCTGGTGCTAATGGTGGTGATTGGTATCATCGCTAACCCAAACACCGTGCCGCAGAAAATCGACGGTTTTGAATGGCTGCCAATTAACTTATATATCAATGGCGATACTTTTTACTACATTCTGTATGGCATGTTGGGCCGCGCTTTAGGGATGATGGACACACAGCATAAAGCACTGTCGTGGGTGAGCGCCGCACTGTTTGCGACGGGAGTTTTTATTATCTCTCGCGGGACATTATATGAATTGCAGTGGCGCGGAAATTTTGCCGATACCTGGTATCTTTACTGTGGGCCGATGGTTTTTATCTGCGCAATCGCGCTATTGACTCTGGTTAAAAACACGCTGGATACGCGTACCATTCGCGGACTTGGCTTAATCTCCCGCCATTCGTTGGGTATATACGGATTCCACGCCTTGATTATCCATGCGCTGCGCACCCGGGGAATTGAGCTTAAAAATTGGCCAATACTGGATATTATTTGGATTTTTTGCGCGACGTTGGCAGCGAGTTTGTTACTTTCTATGCTGGTACAACGAATCGACAGAAACAGATTAGTGAGTTAAGTAAAAGCCCGGTCACATTGGACTGACCGGGCTTACGTGAGTTATTCGCTGTATTCTTCCTGGGTAACCTGTGTTTCTTTTGGTGGGTTTATTCCGGCATCACGAATATTTTTCTGCACCGCTACTGCACCAAACAAGCTTAAGAAGAAAGCCAGTCCATAAAAACCTTTTTCGCTGAGTAATAATGTCGCATTCCACAGACCTACCATCAGTAATGCAACAGAGATAATAAAGACAGTCAGGCAGGTCATATAATAAATGGAAGTGGTCGGTATGCCTTCATACTTGTCCCGAACAGTCTTTTGATAAGACGCCGCAGAAAACAGTCCTAATACCAGTACGGCAAAATAATATCCTTTTTCATTTAACTGCATCTCTGCATTCCATAGCCCTAACAGATAGGTAACGATACCACCAACGAGAGCTATCCATGACACAATACTAAAGGCCGGTGAATAGGTTGATATTTTGTTGTCCATCACAGTATTCCTTTCATTCCTGAATGTGTAAGAGCTTTATATTGCTCATACCGAGCGAAACAAACGCATTTGACCAAACAAGCAGACAAAAAAGGCGATGGGGTAGATCACCATTTCATAAGCATTGATAGGTGCATTTAAAACACCGATAAACAAGAGACCGATAGTGATTAACGCAACTAACTGGCAAATATGGGTAAAAAAATTATCCAGTTGCCCGCGTTTTTCTGCGCGAAGATATGCATAGTTGCCAAAAGTTGCTGTCATTAACACGCCAAGAAAATAGCCTTTTCCACTCAACAATGGGCATGAGATCCATAGCCCAACCAGATAAACCAGCGCCCCGACAACAAATAATAGTTTTGCCACAGTTTTTGAGGTTTTCATAACGATCTCCATATCTACCAGCGATACATTACGAGTAACCAACGAAAGACAAAACTGAAAAATGCCATTAACAAATGATTTTCAGAATAAATTCATACTAAATATTAATTAATTACGGTAATGACTCCAACTTATTGATAGTGTTTTATGTTCAGATAATGCCCGATGACTTTGTCATGCAGCTCCACCGA
>NZ_JAYQWM010000077.1:0-16717 GCF_036662595.1 Escherichia sp. Lx600-2
TGATAGAAACAGAAGCCACTGGAGCACCTCAAAAACACCATCATACACTAAATCAGTAAGTTGGCAGCATCACCCATAATTTTTATTACATAAATTTAACTAGAAGACGTCACGCAATCTATTGTAAACATTGAATGTTTATCTTTTCATGATATCAACTTGCGATCCTGATGTGTTAATAAAAAACCTCAAGTTCTCACTTACAGAAACTTTTGTGTTATTTCACCTAATCTTTAGGATTAATCCTTTTTTCGTGAGTAATCTTATCGCCAGTTTGGTCTGGTCAGGAAATAGTTATACATCATGACCCGGACTCCAAATTCAAAAATGAAATTAGGAGAAGAGCATGAGTTCTGCCAAGAAGATCGGGCTATTTGCCTGTACCGGTGTTGTTGCCGGTAATATGATGGGGAGCGGTATTGCATTATTACCTGCGAACCTAGCAAGTATCGGTGGTATTGCTATCTGGGGTTGGATTATCTCTATTATTGGTGCAATGTCGCTGGCGTATGTATATGCCCGACTGGCAACAAAAAACCCGCAACAAGGTGGCCCAATTGCTTATGCCGGAGAAATTTCTCCTGCATTTGGTTTTCAGACAGGTGTTCTTTATTACCATGCTAACTGGATTGGTAACCTGGCGATTGGTATTACCGCTGTATCTTATCTTTCCACCTTCTTCCCAGTATTAAATGATCCTGTTCCGGCGGGTATCGCCTGTATTGCTATCGTCTGGGTATTTACCTTTGTAAATATGCTCGGCGGTACCTGGGTAAGCCGTTTAACCACTATTGGTCTGGTGCTGGTTCTTATTCCTGTGGTGATGACTGCTATTGTTGGCTGGCATTGGTTTGATGCGGCAACTTATGCAGCTAACTGGAATACTGCGGATACCACTGATGGTCATGCGATCATTAAAAGTATTCTGCTCTGCCTGTGGGCCTTCGTGGGTGTTGAATCCGCAGCTGTAAGTACTGGTATGGTTAAAAACCCGAAACGTACCGTTCCGCTGGCAACCATGCTGGGTACTGGTTTAGCAGGTATTGTTTACATCGCTGCGACTCAGGTGCTTTCCGGTATGTATCCGTCTTCTGTAATGGCGGCCTCCGGTGCTCCGTTTGCAATCAGTGCTTCAACTATCCTCGGTAACTGGGCTGCGCCGCTGGTTTCTGCATTCACCGCCTTTGCGTGCCTGACTTCTCTGGGCTCCTGGATGATGTTGGTAGGCCAGGCAGGTGTACGTGCCGCTAACGACGGTAACTTCCCGAAAGTTTATGGTGAAGTCGACAGCAACGGTATTCCGAAAAAAGGTCTGCTGCTGGCTGCAGTGAAAATGACTGCCCTGATGATCCTCATCACTCTGATGAACTCTGCCGGTGGTAAAGCATCTGACCTGTTCGGTGAACTGACCGGTATCGCAGTACTGCTGACTATGCTGCCGTACTTCTACTCTTGCGTTGACCTGATTCGTTTTGAAGGCGTTAACATCCGCAACTTTGTCAGCCTGATCTGCTCTGTACTGGGTTGCGTGTTCTGCTTCATCGCGCTGATGGGCGCAAGCTCCTTCGAGCTGGCAGGTACCTTCATCGTCAGCCTGATTATCCTGATGTTCTACGCTCGCAAAATGCACGAGCGCCAGAGCCACTCAATGGATAACCACACCGCGTCTAACGCACATTAATTAAAAGTATTTTCCGAGGCTCCTCCTTTCATTTTGTCCCATGTGTTGGGAGGGGCCTTTTTTACCTGGAGATATGACTATGAACGTTATTGCAATATTGAATCACATGGGGGTTTATTTTAAAGAAGAACCCATCCGTGAACTTCATCGCGCGCTTGAACGTCTGAACTTCCAGATTGTTTACCCGAACGACCGTGACGACTTATTAAAACTGATCGAAAACAATGCGCGTCTGTGCGGCGTTATTTTTGACTGGGATAAATATAATCTCGAGCTGTGCGAAGAAATTAGCAAAATGAACGAGAACCTGCCGTTGTACGCGTTCGCTAATACGTATTCCACTCTCGATGTAAGCCTGAATGACCTGCGTTTACAGATTAGCTTCTTTGAATATGCGCTGGGTGCTGCTGAAGATATTGCTAACAAGATCAAGCAGACCACTGACGAATATATCAACACTATTCTGCCTCCGCTGACTAAAGCACTGTTTAAATATGTTCGTGAAGGTAAATATACTTTCTGTACTCCTGGTCACATGGGCGGTACTGCATTCCAGAAAAGCCCGGTAGGTAGCCTGTTCTATGATTTCTTTGGTCCGAATACCATGAAATCTGATATTTCCATTTCAGTATCTGAACTGGGTTCTCTGCTGGATCACAGTGGTCCACACAAAGAAGCAGAACAGTATATCGCTCGCGTCTTTAACGCAGACCGCAGCTACATGGTGACCAACGGTACTTCCACTGCGAACAAAATTGTTGGTATGTACTCTGCTCCGGCAGGCAGCACCATTCTGATTGACCGTAACTGCCACAAATCGCTGACCCACCTGATGATGATGAGCGATGTTACGCCAATCTATTTCCGCCCGACCCGTAACGCTTACGGTATTCTTGGTGGTATCCCACAGAGTGAATTCCAGCACGCTACCATTGCTAAGCGCGTGAAAGAAACACCAAACGCAACCTGGCCGGTACATGCTGTAATTACCAACTCTACCTATGATGGTCTGCTGTACAACACCGACTTCATCAAGAAAACACTGGATGTGAAATCCATCCACTTTGACTCCGCGTGGGTGCCTTACACCAACTTCTCACCGATTTACGAAGGTAAATGCGGTATGAGCGGTGGCCGTGTAGAAGGGAAAGTGATTTACGAAACCCAGTCCACTCACAAACTGCTGGCGGCGTTCTCTCAGGCTTCCATGATCCACGTTAAAGGTGACGTAAACGAAGAAACCTTTAACGAAGCCTACATGATGCACACCACCACTTCTCCGCACTACGGTATCGTGGCGTCCACTGAAACCGCTGCGGCGATGATGAAAGGCAATGCAGGTAAGCGTCTGATCAACGGTTCCATTGAACGTGCGATCAAATTCCGTAAAGAGATCAAACGTCTGAGAACGGAATCTGATGGCTGGTTCTTTGATGTTTGGCAGCCGGATCATATCGATACGACTGAATGCTGGCCGCTGCGTTCTGACAGCACCTGGCACGGCTTCAAAAACATCGATAACGAGCACATGTATCTTGACCCGATCAAAGTCACCCTGCTGACTCCGGGGATGGAAAAAGACGGCACCATGAGCGACTTTGGTATTCCGGCCAGCATCGTGGCGAAATACCTCGACGAACATGGCATCGTTGTTGAGAAAACCGGTCCGTATAACCTGCTGTTCCTGTTCAGCATTGGTATCGATAAGACCAAAGCACTGAGCCTGCTGCGTGCTCTGACTGACTTCAAACGTGCGTTCGACCTGAACCTGCGTGTGAAAAACATGCTGCCGTCTCTGTATCGTGAAGATCCTGAATTCTATGAAAACATGCGTATTCAGGAACTGGCTCAGAATATCCACAAACTGATTGTTCACCACAATCTGCCGGATCTGATGTATCGCGCATTTGAAGTGCTGCCGACGATGGTAATGACTCCGTATGCTGCGTTCCAGAAAGAGCTGCACGGTATGACCGAAGAAGTTTACCTCGACGAAATGGTAGGTCGTATTAACGCCAATATGATCCTTCCATATCCGCCGGGAGTTCCTCTGGTAATGCCGGGTGAAATGATCACCGAAGAAAGCCGTCCGGTTCTGGAGTTCCTGCAGATGCTGTGTGAAATCGGCGCTCACTATCCGGGCTTTGAAACCGATATTCACGGTGCATACCGTCAGGCTGATGGCCGCTATACCGTTAAGGTATTGAAAGAAGAAAGCAAAAAATAATTAGCTCGTACAAGGGAAGTGGCTTGCCACTTCCCTTTTTTGCTCATAAGGAGAACACATGAAAACACCCTCACAGCCGCGCGCGATATACTATATCGTGGCGATCCAAATCTGGGAGTACTTCAGTTTTTACGGCATGCGTGCCTTACTCATTCTCTATCTCACCCATCAGCTTGGTTTTGATGATAACCATGCCATCAGCCTGTTCAGCGCATATGCTTCTCTGGTTTACGTTACCCCTATTCTCGGCGGCTGGCTTGCCGACCGCCTGCTCGGCAACCGCACTGCAGTGATTGCCGGCGCGCTGTTAATGACCCTTGGCCATGTGGTGCTGGGCATTGATACAAATTCAACCTTTAGCCTGTATCTGGCGCTGGCAATCATTATTTGTGGCTACGGTTTATTCAAATCAAACATCAGCTGTTTGCTTGGCGAGCTCTACGACGAGAACGATCATCGACGTGATGGCGGTTTTTCGCTGTTGTATGCTGCGGGCAATATCGGTTCTATCGCCGCCCCAATCGCCTGCGGCCTGGCTGCTCAGTGGTATGGATGGCATGTTGGCTTTGCCCTTGCGGGTGGCGGCATGTTTATCGGTTTGTTGATTTTCTTAAGCGGTCATCGTCATTTCCAGTCCACGCGTAGTATGGATAAAAAAGCGCTCACTAGCGTCAAATTTGCCTTACCGGTATGGAGCTGGTTAGTGGTGATGCTCTGTTTAGCCCCAGTATTTTTTACCCTGCTGCTGGAGAACGACTGGTCCGGATATTTGCTGGCGATCGTTTGCCTCATTGCCGCACAAATCATTGCCCGCATGATGATCAAATTCCCCGAACACCGCCGTGCTCTTTGGCAAATTGTATTGTTGATGTTTGTCGGGACATTGTTCTGGGTACTGGCACAACAGGGCGGCAGTACCATCAGCTTGTTTATCGATCGCTTTGTGAATCGTCAGGCATTCAATATTGAAGTACCTACAGCACTATTCCAGTCGGTGAATGCAATTGCGGTGATGCTCGCTGGGGTTGTTCTGGCCTGGCTGGCGTCGCCAGAAAGCCACGGCAACTCAACATTGCGCGTCTGGCTGAAGTTTGCCTTTGGCTTACTGCTGATGGCTTGTGGCTTTATGTTGCTGGCATTTGATGCCCGACATGCAGCAGCTGACGGTCAAGCGTCAATGGGCGTGATGGTATCCGGGCTGGCGCTAATGGGCTTTGCCGAACTCTTTATTGACCCGGTGGCGATTGCGCAAATCACGCGTCTGAAAATGTCTGGTGTATTAACCGGGATTTATATGCTGGCAACAGGCGCGGTCGCCAACTGGCTGGCAGGCGTAGTGGCACAGCAGACGACAGAGTCGCAAATTAGCGGTATGGCAATTGCAGCTTACCAGCGATTCTTTTCTCAGATGGGAGAGTGGACGTTGGCTTGTGTCGCGATCATCGTGGTATTGGCCTTTGCTGCCCGTTTTCTGTTTAGCACGCCGACGAATATGATACAGGAGAGCAACGATTAACTGTCGTAAAAACAATTAGTTATGAATAAATTAACTTTAAGTTTATAACACTAGCAAATCGATATTAATAAGTCATTTAAACCATTTTGATGGTTATTTATTAGTGATATCAACTTGAGGTAAGCGTTAGTTTCGATAAGATAAACTGAGTTACTAATAGTCGAGGCAGATAATACAGTGTACCGATCTGTCTCTTTATCTACGCTAAATTGAAAGCTGGATTTAGAGGAACCAAAATGTCTGAACAAGAAACACGGGGAGCCAATGAGGCTATTGATTTTAACGATGAACTGAGAAATCGCCGCGAAAAACTGGCGGCACTACGTCAGCAAGGTGTGGCGTTTCCCAATGATTTTCGCCGCGACCATACCTCTGACCAGTTGCACGAAGAGTTTGATGCGAAGAATAACCAGGAACTGGAATCCTTAAACATTGAAGTCTCGGTTGCTGGCCGAATGATGACCCGTCGTATCATGGGGAAAGCCTCCTTTGTAACGTTGCAGGATGTCGGTGGCCGTATTCAACTGTACGTCGCACGAGATAGCCTGCCAGAAGGTGTTTATAACGATCAGTTTAAAAAATGGGATCTGGGTGACATTATCGGTGCCCGCGGTACGCTGTTTAAGACGCAAACGGGTGAGCTTTCCATTCACTGTACTGAGTTGCGCCTGCTGACTAAAGCACTACGTCCTTTACCAGATAAATTCCATGGTCTGCAGGATCAGGAAGTCCGTTATCGTCAACGTTATCTGGACCTCATCGCTAACGATAAATCCCGTCAAACGTTTGTTGTCCGTTCAAAAATTCTGGCCGCTATCCGTCAGTTCATGGTCGCGCGCGGCTTTATGGAAGTAGAAACCCCGATGATGCAGGTAATTCCAGGTGGGGCATCTGCTCGCCCGTTTATTACCCATCATAATGCTCTGGATTTAGATATGTATCTGCGTATCGCGCCGGAGCTGTATCTGAAACGTCTGGTTGTAGGCGGTTTTGAACGGGTATTCGAAATTAACCGTAACTTCCGTAATGAAGGTATTTCTGTTCGCCATAATCCTGAGTTCACAATGATGGAACTCTACATGGCGTATGCGGATTACCACGATTTGATTGAACTGACAGAGTCACTGTTCCGCACCCTGGCACAAGAGGTTCTGGGTACCACTAAAGTCACTTATGGCGAGCATGTGTTTGATTTCGGCAAACCGTTTGAAAAACTCACCATGCGCGAAGCAATCAAAAAATATCGTCCAGAAACCGATATGGCCGACCTGGATAATTTTGATGCTGCTAAAGCATTAGCTGAATCTATCGGTATTACGGTAGAGAAAAGCTGGGGGCTGGGACGTATTGTCACGGAGATCTTTGATGAAGTGGCAGAAGCACATCTGATTCAGCCAACCTTTATTACGGAATATCCGGCAGAAGTGTCACCGCTGGCACGCCGTAATGATGTTAACCCGGAAATCACCGACCGTTTTGAATTCTTCATCGGTGGTCGTGAAATCGGTAATGGTTTTAGCGAATTAAACGACGCAGAAGATCAGGCTGAACGTTTCCAGGAACAGGTTAATGCTAAAGCTGCAGGTGACGACGAAGCCATGTTCTATGACGAAGATTACGTGACTGCGCTGGAATATGGTCTGCCGCCAACCGCTGGTCTGGGTATTGGTATCGACCGAATGATTATGCTGTTCACAAACAGTCATACTATTCGCGACGTTATTCTCTTCCCGGCGATGCGCCCACAGAAATAAATTTCACTTTAATGAACGAAGCAGTCAGGCGACTGCTTCGTTCGTCGTTCCGCAAATCCAGTTTTGAGGAGAGACGCTTCGTTTCACGATAACCAGCGGGTCCACTCAACTACAGCTCCTAAAAGAGAGAAAAAAGTAATGCCACAGGCAGACTCATTGGCCAGGTTATTCCGACCAGGAATGCACTAAGTAAACGAATATGTGTTTTCTCATGTGAGATAAACCAGATAATGACAAAGGATATGTTCACACCAATCACATAAAAAATTAATATTTTAGAGAATAGTGCCATTTTTTATGTTCTTCTTATCCTTCCTGGCTACTTGTAAAACTGACGGAAATAGTCATCAACTGTCATAATGTTGAGGTCAAAATCAATATCCGGTAAGTCTAAGCATTTAAGCCTGATTAAATCTTCGATTTCACTTGCGGCTAACGATGTCGTTATTGCGAAGGAATTTTCATTCAATTGTCGTGGTATCCCATATTCATCAGCCACGATAGAAGAGAAATTCATATCATACATCAATGATCTTAACCTTAAGAACACTGAGGAATAAGATGATGGATAATCAAAAGAAACAACATAAGTATTAAACTTGTTTTTACCTTCCATAATATGACTCCTATCAATATTGAACGCTTTGGGGACGCAAAACTTATTAACCCCGATTGATGATTCTCATATAGGAGATATTCTTTTTTTTGCTCAGTAAAGGGGATGACTTGGGACAAAAAAACGCTCTCTCTGCCCATTCTTTGTGCATCCCCCTACCCTTCAGATGCTCTCCTGCATCACTCCGCGGAGAGCATGAAAAATATCGTGGCTCTGTACTCTTCCATCAACTGCGAATATCATCATACTCCCGCGTTTTATCAAATTCGTGTTTCGCAAATGGGCATAGTGGGATAATTTTTCGTTTTTCCCGACGCATTTTTTCCACGACTTTCGCAACTAGCTGTTTACCGATCCCTTGCCCTTTCAGGCTTTCATCGACATCGGTATGTTCGATAATCGCTAAATTCTCTCCGGTCGGCACAAAGACAATTTCAGCGATTTGCTTGTCCTGTTCATCATTAATGTAAAATTTATTGTGGCCTTCGCGTATTTCCATTTTACCCTCGCTTATTTATGACGGTATTTCAGCGCACCACTCGGGCACGTATCAATCACTTTAACCACAGTGGCAACGTCGACTTCATCCGGCATGATCCACGGCTTTCGTTTGAGATTAAATAACTTGCCGTTGCCACGTACGCAATTACCAGAATGCTGACATATCGCAGTGTTGAAATAGACATCGATCTTTTCGCCGGTATAACAGCGATAACCCCCGTCCAGTAGCGCCTGATCCATGACCTTCCCTCTCTCATCAGTATGGTTTTCACTATAAGCATAGCCCTGGAATCTTCATACAGCACTGGCAGTTTCCGTTGTCAGAGTCTCTTCCCCTATATAGCCAATCATTCTTACTCCCTTTGAATTACCCGCCTCATCAGAGATAATGCTTAAGAAATTTGTCACACAAGGAAGCTGATGAGACATTCATTGCCCTACCGCATGTTACGCAAACGTCCGATGAAATTGAGTACCACAGTGATCTTAATGGTCAGCGCGGTACTATTCTCGGTGCTATTGGTGGTGCATCTGATTTACTTCTCGCAAATCAGTGATATGACGCGAGACGGGCTAGCCAACAAGGCACTGGCAGTGGCGCGTACTCTCGCCGACTCGCCGGAAATCCGTCAGGGCTTGCAGAAAAAACCGCAGGAGAGCGGTATCCAGGCCATCGCGGAAGCCGTGCGCAAACGCAACGATCTGCTGTTTATTGTCGTTACCGATATGCAAAGTCTTCGCTACTCGCATCCTGAAGCCCAGCGTATTGGTCAGCCATTTAAAGGTGATGACATCCTTAAAGCGCTGAATGGCGAAGAAAATGTCGCTATCAATCGCGGTTTTCTGGCGCAGGCTTTACGCGTATTTACCCCCATCTACGATGAAAATCATAAACAAATTGGCGTGGTGGCGATCGGCCTTGAGTTAAGCCGCGTGACCCAACAGATCAATGACAGTCGCTGGAGCATTATCTGGTCAGTATTATTTGGCATGCTGGTCGGACTGATTGGCACCTGCATTCTGGTTAAAGTACTGAAAAAAATCCTTTTCGGCCTGGAACCCTACGAAATCTCCACGCTGTTTGAGCAACGCCAGGCCATGTTGCAGTCTATCAAAGAAGGCGTCGTTGCCGTGGACGATCGCGGCGAGGTCACGCTGATCAACGATGCCGCACAAGAATTGCTGAATTACCGTAAGTCGCAGGACGATGAGAAACTGTCGACGCTAAGCCACTCGTGGTCACAGGTGGTAGATGTCTCGGAAGTGTTACGCGACGGTACCCCGCGCCGCGACGAAGAGATTACGATTAAAGATCGGCTATTACTGATCAACACCGTTCCGGTGCGCAGTAATGGCGTTATCATCGGTGCCATTTCAACCTTCAGGGACAAAACTGAAGTACGTAAACTGATGCAGCGACTCGATGGTCTGGTCAACTATGCTGACGCACTTCGTGAACGATCCCACGAATTTATGAATAAATTGCATGTGATTCTCGGATTATTGCATCTGAAGAGTTATAAGCAGTTGGAAGATTACATTCTCAAAACAGCCAATAACTATCAGGAAGAGATTGGCTCTCTGCTGGGTAAGATCAAATCTCCGGTTATCGCTGGTTTTTTAATCAGCAAGATTAACCGCGCGACCGATTTAGGCCATACGCTGATTTTAAACAGTGAAAGCCAGCTGCCAGACAGCGGCAGTGAGGACCAGGTCGCGACGCTGATTACCACATTGGGAAATCTGATAGAAAACGCGCTGGAAGCATTAGGGCCGGAACCCGGTGGCGAAATTAGCGTAACATTGCACTACCGTCACGGCTGGCTGCACTGCGAAGTTAACGATGATGGACCGGGGATCGCACCCGACAAAATCGATCACATTTTTGACAAAGGTGTCTCGACAAAAGGAAGCGAGCGAGGCGTCGGTTTAGCACTTGTCAAACAACAGGTAGAAAATCTCGGCGGCAGCATCGCCGTGGAATCGGAACCCGGGATTTTCACACAATTTTTTGTCCAGATACCCTGGGACGGGGAGAGGTCGAACAGATGATCAATGTATTAATTATCGATGACGACGCAATGGTCGCGGAGCTGAATCGCCGATACGTAGCACAAATCCCAGGCTTTCAATGCTGTGGAACAGCCTCGACGCTGGAGAAAGCCAAAGAGATTATCTTCAATAGCGATACGCCTATCGACCTGATATTGCTCGATATCTATATGCAAAAAGAGAACGGGCTCGATTTACTGCCTGTCCTGCATAACGCGCGTTGCAAAAGTGATGTGATTGTCATCTCCTCCGCAGCCGATGCGGCAACCATTAAAGATTCGCTGCATTACGGTGTCGTGGATTACCTGATCAAACCCTTCCAGGCTTCCCGCTTTGAAGAGGCGCTCACCGGCTGGCGGCAAAAGAAAATGGCGCTGGAAAAACATCAGTATTATGACCAGGCCGAGCTTGATCAGCTAATCCACGGCAGCAGCTCCAACGAGCAGGATCCTCGTCGCTTGCCAAAAGGCTTAACGCCGCAGACGTTACGCACACTGTGCCAGTGGATTGACGCGCATCAGGACTATGAGTTTTCAACCGACGAGCTAGCCAACGAGGTTAACATTTCGCGTGTTTCCTGCCGTAAATACCTCATCTGGCTGGTCAACTGCCACATCTTGTTCACCAGTATCCATTATGGCGTCACGGGGCGTCCAGTTTACCGTTACCGTATTCAGGCAGAACACTACTCACTACTGAAACAATATTGCCAATAACGGATCGCTGGTTATCTGTAAGTAATAATTATTACCGTAATGCAAAATACCCCTGGCACAAGTTACATCCTTCATCAGTAAAACTTGTGCCAGATCAAATATAATTATCCCTCCATCATCGCTAAAAATTAATATCTCTTCAGGTGAACGGTGTTTTTAATTTCAAAACGCTAACAAAAGTTAATTAACTATTATGTCACCCGCATTGTGTGTATTTTTACCCACAAATGGGTAGATCAGATTAATCTATAAACCTAATGATATCTGCCCTGAGAACAAAAAATAGACCGATAAATATCAATAAGATAACAGCAAACAAAACATTAACATCTGCGCAGTACAAACTTTAAACCCATCGCCAGAGAGTTTTTCTCTCTGAAAAAGCCGCTTATCACAGTGCATAAATTTGCCGCTGCTTTAATCAGCCAATATTCACTGTGAGGTATTTGCTAAAGCCGGTAACGACCAAACGGATATTTAGTCAGGCTCTGAAAACAGTTCATACAAAACAGAACGTGACTGTGATCTATTCAGCAAAAATTTAAATAGGATTATCGCGAGGGTTCACACATGTTATTTACTATCCAACTTATCATAATACTGATATGTCTGTTTTATGGTGCCAGAAAGGGTGGTATCGCGCTGGGTTTATTAGGCGGTATCGGTCTGGTCATTCTGGTCTTCGTCTTCCACCTTCAGCCAGGTAAACCACCGGTTGATGTCATGCTGGTTATCATTGCGGTGGTGGCGGCATCGGCGACCTTGCAAGCTTCGGGCGGTCTTGATGTCATGCTGCAAATTGCCGAGAAGCTGCTGCGCCGCAACCCGAAATATGTCTCAATTGTCGCGCCGTTTGTGACCTGTACACTGACCATTCTTTGCGGTACGGGTCATGTGGTTTACACCATTCTGCCGATCATCTACGACGTCGCCATTAAGAACAACATCCGTCCGGAACGTCCGATGGCGGCAAGTTCTATCGGTGCACAGATGGGGATTATCGCCAGTCCGGTGTCGGTTGCGGTCGTGTCTCTGGTTGCAATGCTGGGTAATGTCACCTTTGATGGTCGCCATCTTGAGTTCCTCGACCTGCTGGCAATCACCATTCCATCGACGTTAATCGGTATCCTGGCGATCGGTATCTTCAGCTGGTTCCGCGGTAAAGATCTGGATAAAGACGAAGAGTTCCAGAAATTCATCTCCGTACCGGAAAACCGTGAGTATGTTTACGGTGATACCGCGACGCTGCTCGATAAAAAACTGCCGAAAAGCAACTGGCTGGCAATGTGGATTTTCCTCGGGGCAATCGCTGTAGTCGCACTTCTTGGTGCTGATTCGGACCTGCGTCCATCCTTCGGCGGCAAACCGCTGTCGATGGTACTGGTTATTCAGATGTTTATGCTGCTGACCGGGGCGCTGATTATTATCCTGACCAAAACCAATCCCGCGTCTATCTCAAAAAACGAAGTCTTCCGTTCCGGTATGATCGCCATCGTGGCGGTGTACGGTATCGCATGGATGGCAGAAACCATGTTCGGTGCGCATATGTCTGAAATTCAGGGCGTACTGGGTGAAATGGTGAAAGAGTATCCGTGGGCCTATGCCATTGTTCTGCTGCTGGTTTCCAAGTTTGTAAACTCTCAGGCTGCGGCGCTGGCGGCGATTGTTCCGGTCGCGCTGGCAATCGGCGTTGATCCGGCATACATCGTGGCTTCAGCACCGGCTTGCTACGGTTATTACATCCTGCCGACTTATCCGAGCGATCTGGCAGCGATTCAGTTTGACCGTTCCGGCACCACCCACATCGGTCGCTTCGTCATCAACCACAGCTTTATTCTGCCGGGGTTGATTGGTGTGAGCGTATCGTGCGTCTTCGGCTGGATCTTCGCCGCGATGTACGGGTTCTTATAAATGCACTTTGCGTGCCGCCCGTGACTACGCGGCACGCCATTTTCGAATAACAAATACAGAGTTACAGGCTGGAAGCTATGTCAAACAAACCCTTTATCTACCAGGCACCTTTCCCGATGGGGAAAGACAATACCGAATACTATCTACTCACTTCCAATTACATTAGCGTTGCCGACTTCAACGGCGAAACCATCCTGAAAGTGGAACCAGAAGCCCTGACCCTGCTGGCGCAGCAAGCCTTTCACGACGCTTCTTTCATGCTCCGTCCGGCACACCAGAAACAGGTTGCGGCTATTCTTCACGATCCAGAAGCCAGCGAAAACGACAAGTACGTGGCGCTGCAATTCTTAAGAAACTCCGAAATCGCCGCCAAAGGCGTGCTGCCGACCTGCCAGGATACCGGCACCGCAATCATCGTCGGTAAAAAAGGTCAGCGCGTGTGGACCGGCGGCGGTGATGAAGAAGCGCTGTCGAAAGGCGTCTATAACACCTATATCGAAGATAACCTGCGCTATTCACAAAACGCGGCGCTGGACATGTACAAAGAGGTCAACACCGGTACTAACCTGCCTGCGCAAATCGACCTGTACGCGGTAGATGGCGATGAGTACAAATTCCTTTGCGTTGCGAAAGGCGGCGGCTCTGCCAACAAAACGTATCTCTACCAGGAAACCAAAGCCCTGCTGACTCCCGGCAAACTGAAAAACTTCCTCGTCGAGAAAATGCGTACCCTCGGTACTGCAGCCTGCCCGCCGTACCATATCGCGTTTGTGATTGGCGGTACGTCTGCGGAAACCAACCTGAAAACCGTCAAGTTAGCAAGCGCTCACTATTACGATGAACTGCCGACGGAAGGGAACGAACATGGTCAGGCGTTCCGCGATGTCCAGCTGGAACAGGAACTGCTGGAAGAGGCCCAGAAACTCGGTCTTGGCGCGCAGTTTGGCGGTAAATACTTCGCGCACGACATTCGCGTTATCCGTCTGCCACGTCACGGCGCATCCTGCCCGGTAGGCATGGGCGTCTCCTGCTCCGCTGACCGTAACATTAAAGCGAAAATCAACCGCGAAGGTATCTGGATCGAAAAACTGGAACACAACCCAGGCCAGTACATTCCGGAAGAACTGCGCCAGGCCGGTGAAGGCGAAGCGGTGAAAGTTGACCTTAACCGCCCGATGAAAGAGATCCTCGCCCAGCTTTCGCAATACCCGGTATCCACTCGTTTGTCGCTCACCGGCACCATTATTGTGGGTCGAGATATTGCACACGCCAAGCTGAAAGAGCTGATTGACTCCGGTAAAGAACTTCCGCAGTACATCAAAGATCACCCGATCTACTACGCGGGTCCGGCGAAAACCCCTGCCGGTTATCCATCAGGTTCACTAGGCCCAACCACCGCAGGTCGTATGGACTCCTATGTGGATCTGCTGCAATCCCACGGCGGCAGCATGATCATGCTAGCGAAAGGTAACCGCAGTCAGCAGGTTACCGACGCGTGTCATAAACACGGCGGCTTCTACCTCGGTAGCATCGGCGGTCCGGCGGCGGTACTGGCGCAGCAGAGCATCAAGCATCTGGAATGCGTCGCTTATCCGGAGCTGGGTATGGAAGCTATCTGGAAAATCGAAGTAGAAGATTTCCCGGCGTTTATCCTGGTCGATGACAAAGGTAACGACTTCTTCCAGCAAATCGTCAACAAACAGTGCGCGAACTGCACTAAGTAACCTCTTCGGCCCAGCGCCTGGCAGCATGCTGCCAGGTGATCCCCCTGGGCCACCTCTTTTGCGATTGTAATTTCACGCTTGCTGGTGAATAGTCAGTATTTTCCCTGACTTGCGAACTCACCATGACCCGCACACTCAAGCCGTTAATTCTTAACACCGGCGCACTGGCGCTAACGTTAATCCTGATTTATACCGGCATTTCGGCCCATGACAAACTCACCTGGCTGATGGAAGTGACACCGGTGATTATTGTCATGCCGCTACTCCTTGCCACCGCGAAACGTTATCCGTTAACGCCGCTGCTTTATACGCTCATTTTCTTTCACGCCATCATCCTGATGGTCGGCGGACAATACACCTACGCGAAAGTCCCCGTTGGTTTTGAGGTGCAGGAATGGCTGAAGTTGAGCCGTAATCCGTATGACAAGCTGGGGCATTTTTTCCAGGGGCTGGTACCTGCACTGGTGGCACGTGAGATCCTTGTGCGCGGGATGTACGTTCGCGGACGTAAAATGGTGGCGTTTCTGGTCTGTTGCGTGGCGCTGGCGATAAGCGCGATGTATGAATTAATCGAGTGGTGGGCGGCGCTGGCAATGGGCCAGGGAGCGGATGATTTTCTCGGCACCCAGGGCGACCAGTGGGACACGCAATCCGATATGTTCTGCGCGCTACTTGGCGCATTAACGACGGTGATATTCCTCGCTCGCTTTCATTGCCGCCAGCTACGGCGCTTTGGCTTGATAACCGGATAACAACGTGCACTTTGTTGATGCCGGATGCGGCGTGAATTCCTTATCCGGTCTACAAAATTTGCAAATCCAAAGCATTACATTAAGACGTGGCCTGATAAACATATCGCATCAGGCCATTTTCGTTAGCTATTGTCCACGTCAGGCTTTCACATCACTCACTGCACCGACCGGAATATCAGCATGAACAGGCTCGGGCGGTACTTTGCGATATTTATCCAGCAGATGAATCTGGATCCTGCGCAGCGTGTCGCCATTGAGGCGATAGAAACGGAAGTAGAGAATCAGCGTTACCATGAAAAACAGAGTCGGTAGAGCAATCATAATAAACTGCATACCTAATAGGGCTTGCGTAGACTGTTCAACATTCGGTACATAGCCAATCATCCCTAACACAACCGCAATGAAAAAAGCCGCAAAGGCTGAACCGCCCTTCACCACCATAGTCTGCACGGAGTAAGCGATGCTTTCACAGCGTACGTGCAGTTTATATTCACCGTAATCAACGGTATCTGCCACCATGATGACCTGTAATACCCAGAAAAGCGCCGTTCCCACATTCAGCAAAATACCCGCAATCACAATGAGGACGACGTTGTGATAGCTCATTAATGCCATTAACAGGAGAACACCACAGCTTAACACCGGAAGAATAGATGCTCCGGCCCATAAAATGCGTCGGGATAATGATTTAACTAAGCGTGGGAAGAATACTAACGTCACCAGGTTAGCAGCTCCCGCATACGACAGATAATAGGGGAACAAATCCGCATCACCGATAACATATGAGAAATAATAGATAGCAAAGCCGGTAATAATGTTGCTGGCTACATTATAAGCAAGAGCCATACCCAAGAGGCATGAAAGCTGATCGTTTTTATAAATAAGCGCAACGATGGCTTTAAGTGTCAGATGGCTTCCTTCAGCAGACGGTTGATTGTCTGACGAAAAGACTTCATGCACATTGCGCAGAGTGATGATGGTTGAAACAATAAAAAAGGCGATCAGTACCAGTGTGAACATCTGAAAGCCAAATCCCCGATCGCCACCGCCGACATAATTAACAAATGGTAGCGTCACACCTGCCGTAACAAAGCCCGCCAGACTGGCAAAAAAACGCGGATAAGGAACCAGTTGTTCACGCTCACGTTTATCGAGCGTGATGGTTGGAACCAGCGACCAGAAGGGAATATCTGGATTTGCCCCTATATTTCCAGACATCTGTTATCACTTAACCCATTACAAGCCCGCTGCCGCAGATATTCCCGTG
>NZ_JAYQWM010000078.1:0-16541 GCF_036662595.1 Escherichia sp. Lx600-2
CCGGTGCAACTGGATACTTTAATAAAACACTCAATTCAAATCAATTCGATAATAAAGATGCAACCAAAGATAAATTAGATAATATAGATGCAACCAACGATAAATTAGATAATAGAGGTACAATCAAAGATAAATTAAATAATATATATGGTAAGTCTATTGATTATTCAGCGCTGCGTCATCGGGATATAATTATTGCAAAAATAGATTTGTTTATTCAAAGAATCACTCATAATTTATGGCATGCACGTAAAAAAAATGTGTTTTTAATTGAGCAAATAACTAATCTCAAAGTGTGGGTCAATAAGTATATTGACGATTGCACTGATGAGGATTTAAACGATCGTGACTTTATTGCATCAGTTGTTGACCGGGCTATTTTTCATTTCGCGGTTAATAGTATATGTAATACTGAGGGTAATAAAGATGCAACGCCCATAGAACGATATACTTTTGATGTAGAAACCAAGAATGGCCTTCCCTCCACGGTTCAGCTATTTTATGAGGAATCTAAAGATAATGAACCTTTAGCGAATATACATTTGCAAGCAATAGATTCTGGTTTTTTAACGTTTGTTAATGCATGTCAGAAATATGATGACAACAGCTTAAAATTATTCGCTTCGCTGTTGATTTCACTTTCATACTCTAGTGCCTACACAGATTTAGCAGGAGCAGAAAAAGTGAATATTAATGATCATAATGGGAACTATCTGACAGCTCAGTTTGAAGAGTTATCTCAACGTGATATGAAGAAGTACCTGGGAGAAATGAAGCGTCTGGCAGATGGGGGAGAAATGAATTTTGATGGCTATCTGGATAAGATGTCACATCTGGTGAATGAAGGAACGCTCGCCCCTGATATTTTAAGCAAAATGCGAGATGCTGCACCGAAATTAATTGACTTTGCTAAGTCGTTTGACCCAAACTCAAAGGAAAAGATATAAAATATATACAGGTACTTCTAAATTAATTTATGATTTATTCGGGGTTAAATCGGAGAAATAATATGTGAAGTTCTTCGATGGTATGAAAGGTATTACATAAAAGAACCCAATGCTTATTGGGTTCTTTTTTCTCTATCAGTGCTATTAGCAGGGAGAGATATCACCGGAGTTTAATGTGTGATTTTTATTTATCGTCGAATCTGTATTGTTTATCATTGCTTTTCACAACGCTAACATCTAATAAGATTAGATCTTCACTTCGTGAGAGCTTCATGCCTTGAGAGGATCTCATTTTTCTTTTGCAATGAGACAGGCGCTTCCTGTTGTTATGGTATAGTACCCCGTTATTGAGCCTCCTGAACAGTGATGCTGAATAACATAACTCCATGATATATCGATAAAATAATCTCTACATTTGAAAATGCACGGTAATTCTGAAATGCAAAAAATCAACCAAACCAGCGCAATGCCTGAAAAAACTGACGTTCACTGGAGTGGTCGGTTTAGCGTTGCACCAATGCTCGACTGGACGGACAGACATTGCCGCTATTTCTTGCGTCTGCTTTCCCGCAATACGCTGCTGTATACCGAAATGGTGACCACAGGGGCGATTATTCACGGTAAAGGTGATTACCTGGCGTACAGTGAAGAAGAACATCCGGTAGCGTTGCAACTCGGCGGTAGCGATCCGGCGGCGCTGGCGCAGTGTGCGAAGCTGGCAGAAGCGCGCGGATATGATGAGATCAACCTGAATGTCGGCTGCCCGTCTGACCGGGTGCAGAACGGCATGTTTGGTGCGTGTCTGATGGGTAATGCGCAGCTGGTTGCCGACTGCGTGAAAGCGATGCGCGATGTGGTGTCGATTCCGGTGACGGTGAAAACGCGTATTGGCATCGATGACCAGGACAGCTATGAATTTCTCTGCAATTTCATCAACACCGTTTCCGGCAAAGGCGAGTGTGAGATGTTCATCATCCACGCACGTAAAGCCTGGCTTTCGGGGTTAAGCCCGAAAGAAAACCGTGAAATCCCGCCGCTCGATTATCCGCGTGTGTATCAACTGAAGCGTGACTTTCCGCATCTGACGATGTCGATTAACGGTGGCATCAAGTCGCTGGAAGAAGCTAAAGCGCATTTGCAACATATGGATGGCGTGATGGTCGGGCGCGAGGCGTATCAGAATCCGGGTATTCTGGCGGCGGTAGACCGGGAGATCTTTGGTTCCTCGGATACCGATGCCGATCCGGTGGCGGTAGTGCGCGCCATGTATCCGTACATTGAGCGTGAACTCAGCCAGGGGACGTATCTCGGCCATATTACCCGGCATATGCTGGGCTTGTTCCAGGGTATTCCTGGCGCGCGGCAGTGGCGGCGTTATTTAAGTGAAAATGCCCATAAAGCGGGTGCTGACATTAACGTGCTGGAACACGCGCTCAAACTGGTGGCGGATAAGCGTTAACTTTTCACCAAAAAGTAGTCAAATTCACCACGCCCTGCGCACCGTCGCGGGGCGTTTTGCTGTTAAATCAATAGATTATTTTTGGCATGATTCTTGTAATGCCTGCAAGAGATTTCATATTTGGGAGAGCATCATGCTGGAACTACTTTTTGTGATTGGCTTTTTTGTCATGTTGATGGTCACCGGCGTTTCGTTGCTGGGCATTATCGCCGCGCTGGTTGTGGCGACGGCCATTATGTTCCTCGGCGGTATGCTGGCATTGATGATTAAGTTGCTGCCGTGGTTACTCCTGGCGATTGCGGTGGTGTGGGTTATTAAGGCGATTAAAGCACCAAAAGTGCCGAAATATCAGCGTTATGACCGCTGGCGTTACTAAGGGATTGTGCGGATGATCACAACCTAAGGTTTTATCCTTAGAACAAAATAGGAATTGATAATCAAATCTGTCACTATTGCGCCTCTAACAGATTCATCGTGCTGTACCCTACATACAGCCGAACTATAAAAAGAAAGGGCTTCCCAGGTGGAAGCCCTATTTCTTTTATGGAATCAACAGGCTGGAACCTTGCGTCGCGCGGCTTTCCAGAATCTCATGCGCACGCTGCGCATCCTTCAGCGGATATTTCTGCTGCTCGGCGACATCGACCTTAATCACACCGCTGGCAATCAAAGAGAACAGTTCATTACTGGCCTCGGTTAATTCCTCCCGCGTGGTGATATAGCCTTGCAGGGAAGGGCGTGTCACATACAACGAGCCTTTCTGATTGAGAATGCCTAAGTTCACACCGGTAACCGCGCCTGATGAGTTGCCAAAACTCACCATTAAGCCGCGGCGTTGCAGGCAATCCAGCGACCGTTCCCAGGTGTCTCTGCCCACGGAATCGTACACTACGCGCACTTTCTTACCGCCGGTGATCTCTTTCAATCGCTCGACCAGATTCTCTTCGCGATAGTTAATAACCTGCCACGCGCCGGCTTTTAGCGCGCTCTGCGCTTTTTGCGCGGTTCCTACGGTGCCGATAAGTTTCGCGCCCAGGGCTTTTGCCCACTGGCAGGCAATCAAGCCAACGCCGCCAGCTGCTGCGTGGAACAGGAACTGTTCATCGGGTTTAATTTCATAGGTTTTGCGCAGCAGATAATAAACCGTTAAGCCTTTCAGGAAAGCTGCTGCAGCTTGCTCAAAAGAAATTGCCGCAGGCAGAATCGCCGCTTTATCCGCATTAATGTTATGCACAGAGCTGTAAGCGCCTAACGCCGACTGCGCATAGACTACACGATCGCCAGCCTTAATATGCTTTACACCACTGCCGACTTTACTCACGATGCCTGCCGCTTCGGTACCTAATCCGCTGGGTAGTGATGGCGGCGGGTAAAGGCCGCTGCGGATATACGTGTCGATAAAATTGATGCCGATGGCTTTATTTTCGACCTGGATTTCATTCTCCGCCGGATCGGCAGGAGTGAACTCTACGGCTTGAAGTACTTCCGGGCCACCGTGCTTGTGAAATTCAATTCGTGTTGCCATGTGTCCTCCAGAACGTATCGTCAGGGTCTGCTTCATATGGTAAAGTTTCGACCCATTCTTTATCTCGGTAACTCCATTCACTATGGCAGGAAATAAACCCTTCAACAAACAGCAGGCTGAACCCCGCGAACGCGATCCACAAGTTGCCGGGCTGAAAGTGCCTCCGCACTCGATCGAAGCGGAGCAGTCGGTGTTGGGCGGTTTAATGCTGGATAACGAACGCTGGGATGATGTAGCCGAGCGTGTGGTAGCAGACGATTTTTACACCCGCCCACACCGTCATATCTTTACTGAAATGGCGCGTTTGCAGGAAAGCGGTAGTCCTATCGATCTGATTACCCTTGCGGAATCGCTGGAACGCCAGGGGCAACTCGATAGCGTCGGTGGTTTTGCTTATCTGGCAGAGCTGTCAAAAAATACGCCAAGTGCGGCGAACATCAGTGCTTATGCTGACATCGTGCGTGAACGTGCCGTTGTCCGTGAGATGATCTCGGTTGCGAATGAGATTGCCGAAGCCGGTTTTGATCCGCAGGGGCGTACCAGCGAAGATCTGCTGGATCTGGCTGAATCCCGCGTCTTTAAAATTGCCGAAAGTCGTGCGAACAAAGACGAAGGGCCGAAGAACATCGCCGATGTGCTCGACGCAACCGTGGCGCGTATTGAGCAGTTGTTTCAGCAGCCACACGATGGCGTTACCGGGGTAAACACCGGTTATGACGATCTCAACAAAAAAACCGCTGGCTTGCAGCCGTCGGATTTGATCATCGTCGCCGCGCGTCCGTCGATGGGTAAAACAACATTTGCGATGAACCTCGTCGAAAACGCGGCGATGTTGCAGGATAAACCGGTACTTATCTTCTCGCTGGAGATGCCATCAGAACAGATCATGATGCGTTCTCTGGCGTCGCTGTCGCGCGTTGACCAGACTAAAATCCGTACCGGGCAGCTCGATGATGAAGACTGGGCGCGCATTTCCGGCACCATGGGTATTTTGCTCGAAAAACGCAATATCTATATCGATGACTCCTCCGGCTTGACGCCAACGGAAGTGCGTTCCCGCGCACGCCGTATTGCCCGTGAACACGGCGGCATCGGGCTTATCATGATCGACTACCTGCAACTGATGCGCGTACCGGCGCTTTCCGATAACCGTACGCTGGAAATTGCAGAAATCTCCCGCTCGCTGAAAGCACTGGCGAAAGAACTGAACGTGCCGGTGGTGGCGCTGTCCCAGTTGAACCGTTCTCTGGAACAACGTGCCGACAAACGCCCGGTCAACTCCGACCTGCGTGAATCTGGCTCTATCGAGCAGGATGCGGACTTGATCATGTTTATCTATCGTGATGAGGTGTATCACGAAAACAGTGATTTAAAAGGCATCGCGGAAATTATTATCGGTAAACAACGTAACGGCCCAATCGGGACGGTACGCCTGACCTTTAACGGTCAATGGTCGCGCTTCGACAACTATGCGGGGCCGCAGTACGACGACGAATAATAATTATTTTATGAATTAGGTAATTAAAGCAAACACTTATCAAGGAACACAAATGCAAGCGGCAACTGTTGTGATTAACCGCCGCGCTCTGCGACACAACCTGCAACGTCTTCGTGAACTGGCACCTGCCAGTAAAATGGTTGCGGTGGTGAAAGCGAACGCTTATGGTCACGGTCTTCTTGAGACCGCGCGAACGCTCCCCGATGCTGACGCCTTTGGCGTAGCCCGTCTCGAAGAAGCTCTGCGACTGCGTGCGGGGGGAATCACCAAACCTGTACTGTTACTCGAAGGCTTTTTTGATGCCAGAGATCTGCCGACGATTTCTGCGCAACATTTTCATACCGCCGTACATAACGAAGAACAGCTGGCTGCGCTGGAAGAGGCGCATCTGGAAGAGCCGGTTACCGTCTGGATGAAACTCGATACCGGTATGCACCGTCTGGGCGTAAGGCCGGAACAGGCTGAGGCGTTTTATCATCGCCTGACCCAGTGCAAAAACGTTCGTCAGCCGGTGAATATCGTCAGCCATTTTGCGCGCGCGGATGAACCAAAATGTGGCGCAACCGAGAAACAACTCGCTATCTTTAATACCTTTTGCGAAGGCAAACCAGGTCAACGTTCCATTGCCGCGTCGGGTGGTATTCTGCTGTGGCCACAGTCGCATTTTGACTGGGTGCGCCCGGGCATCATTCTTTATGGCGTCTCGCCGCTGGAAGATCGCTCCACCGGTGCCGATTTTGGCTGTCAGCCAGTGATGTCACTAACCTCCAGCCTGATTGCCGTGCGTGAGCATAAAGTCGGAGAGCCTGTCGGTTATGGTGGAACCTGGATAAGCGAACGTGATACTCGTCTTGGTGTAGTTGCGATGGGCTATGGCGATGGTTATCCGCGCGCCGCGCCGTCCGGTACGCCAGTGCTGGTGAACGGTCGCGAAGTGCCGATTGTCGGGCGAGTCGCGATGGATATGATCTGCGTAGACTTAGGTCCACAGGCACAGGATAAAGCCGGGGACCCGGTCATTTTGTGGGGTGAAGGTTTGCCCGTAGAACGTATCGCTGAAATGACGAAAGTAAGCGCTTACGAACTTATTACGCGCCTGACTTCAAGGGTCGCGATGAAATACGTGGATTAATCGTTCTGTAATATTTGATTGTCTGTGCCGGATGCGGCGTGAATGCCTTATCCGGCCAATAAAATCCTACCAATTCAATAAGTTGATATTCTTTCATGCTCTTATAAAGGTCGTGCCTCTGGCGGATGTACGTTTGTCATGAGTCTCACTCTGTTGCTAATTGCCGGTCGCCCCTGAACATCCACTCGATCTTCGCCTTCTTCCGGTTTATTGTGTTTTAACCACCTGCCCGTAAACCTGGAGAACCATCGCGTGTTTCAAAAAGTTGACGCCTACGCTGGCGACCCGATTCTTACGCTTATGGAGCGTTTTAAAGAAGACCCTCGCAGCGACAAAGTGAATTTAAGTATCGGTCTGTACTACAACGAAGACGGAATTATTCCACAATTGAAAGCCGTGGCTGATGCAGAAGCGCGCCTGAATGCGGTGCCTCATGGCGCTTCGCTTTATTTACCGATGGAAGGGCTTAACAGCTATCGCCATGCCATTGCGCCGCTGCTGTTTGGTGCCGACCATCCGGTACTGCAACAACAGCGCGTAGCAACCATTCAAACCCTTGGCGGCTCAGGGGCATTGAAAGTGGGCGCGGATTTCCTGAAACGCTACTTTCCGGAATCAGGCGTCTGGGTCAGCGATCCTACCTGGGAAAACCACGTAGCAATATTCGCCGGGGCTGGATTCGAAGTGAGTACTTACCCCTGGTATGACGAAGCGACTAACGGCGTGCGCTTTAATGACCTGTTGGCGACGCTGAAAACATTACCTGCCCGCAGTATTGTGTTGCTGCATCCATGTTGCCACAATCCAACGGGTGCCGATCTCACTAATGATCAGTGGGATGCGGTGATTGAAATTCTCAAAGCCCGCGAGCTTATCCCATTCCTTGATATTGCCTATCAAGGATTTGGTGCCGGTATGGAAGAGGATGCCTACGCCATTCGCGCCATTGCCAGCGCTGGATTACCCGCTCTGGTGAGCATTTCGTTCTCGAAAATTTTCTCCCTTTACGGCGAGCGCGTCGGCGGACTTTCTGTTCTGTGTGAAGATGCCGAAGCCGCTGGCCGCGTACTGGGGCAATTGAAAGCAACAGTTCGCCGCAACTACTCCAGCCCGCCGAATTTTGGTGCGCAGGTGGTGGCTGCAGTGCTGAATGACGAGGCATTGAAAGCCAGCTGGCTGGCGGAAGTAGAAGAGATGCGTACTCGCATTCTGGCAATGCGTCAGGAACTGGTGAAGGTATTGAGCACAGAGATGCCAGAACGCAATTTCGATTATCTGCTTAATCAGCGCGGCATGTTCAGTTATACCGGTTTAAGTGCCGCTCAGGTTGACCGACTACGTGAGGAGTTTGGTGTTTATCTCATCGCCAGCGGTCGCATGTGTGTCGCCGGGTTAAATACGGCAAATGTACAACGTGTGGCAAAGGCGTTTGCTGCGGTGATGTAATGCAGGAAAGCAGGCTGGAGTTACCCAGCCTGCAGTGAAATTAAACTGTCGTCGCTTTCACTCTTTCTTTATAGATGATTTTTTTGATGCCATCGTTCTACGTAAGAGATAATAAACGTTGTTAGTTCTTTTATTGTTAAGCTTATCCCAATTATCTGGAATTCCTTATCCTGTTTTTTTGTGTGGAGTAATAATTTCTGCACATCTAACCATTATTAAATTTAATAATAAGTATCGGGTTTGTTACGATAGAATTTTTCTATATCCTCAAGAATATGCTTTGCCTTATTGCCTGTGACTTTCTGAGATTCAATTATAGTATCGTTAAATTCTAAAGTTAAAGAGAACTCTTTTTTTCCGCTTTGTGTAAGTTTAACCTTATATTGATTACCAATATCAAATAAAAAGGTCCTGTAATGAGAATAATCACCTTTAACCTCCTCGGCAAAACAGCAAAGCGTGCAAATATACATAAAATCTTTCTTACCCCTGATTTTGTTAACTAAATCAATAAATGCGTGAAAAACTGTACTTGCAATAGAACTTGATACTTCTTCTCCAGGTCTACAAAAATCTTTTGCAATTTTTAACTGTGTTTCTATATATAAAAAAAGATCTATGGCATAAGAGATATCTTTGTTATTTAGTGCATCTAGCTCAACAGGTAAAGATGTCATTTTGTTGTTGTTCACATATGATATATTCATATCATCATCTCCATCGGGAGTAATAAAATTAGTCACCATTGTAGGGTAGGGTTCTGGTCAATCAGAAATCATCTTTATAAACTTCGATTGTTTTTGTAATGCTGTATCATTAAGTTCATTAAATCGTACAGCAGATAAATGTTCTATCAAATTTCGCTCATTTGCAGAGGATTCATCATAATAAACGAAATATTAATGTATTCTTACATCGAGCAATAACCATTTTTTTACAAAAAAACGACAGGAACGTATTTACTGGGTTAAATATAATCATCCTGCTTTTCATCACAAAAACCGCAGATAATCCTTCCTTTCCCCTGCAGCTGGCGTTATGGTCAGATGGTTTTTGCAACAAATCTCACAATAAAAAGTTTCAACATACTGACTATTTAGGGAAAAATATGCGCAAGATCACACAGGCAATCAGTGCCGTTTGCTTATTGTTCGCTCTAAACAGTTCCGCTGTTGCCCTGGCCTCATCTCCTTCACCGCTTAACCCTGGTACTAACGTTGCCAGGCTTGCTGAACAGGCACCAATTCATTGGGTTTCGGTCGCACAAATTGAAAATAGCCTCGCAGGGCGCCCGCCAATGGCGGTGGGGTTTGATATCGATGACACGGTACTTTTTTCCAGTCCGGGCTTCTGGCGCGGCAAAAAAACCTTCTCGCCAGAAAGCGAAGATTATCTGAAAAATCCTGTGTTCTGGGAAAAAATGAACAATGGCTGGGATGAATTCAGCATTCCAAAAGAGGTCGCTCGCCAGCTGATTGATATGCATGTACGCCGCGGTGACGCGATCTTCTTTGTGACTGGTCGTAGCCCGACGAAAACAGAAACGGTTTCAAAAACGCTGGCGGATAATTTTCATATTCCTGCCACCAGCATGAATCCGGTAATCTTTGCGGGCGATAAACCAGGGCAAAATACAAAATCGCAATAGCTGCAGGATAAAAATATCCGAATTTTTTATGGCGATTCCGATAACGATATTACCGCTGCACGCGATGTCGGCGCTCGTGGTATCCGCATTCTGCGCGCCTCCAACTCTACCTACAAACCCTTGCCACAAGCGGGTGCGTTTGGTGAAGAGGTGATCGTCAATTCAGAATACTGACAGAGCGGGAGAGCGTGATGCTCTCCCGAATGCTGTTTTTTTAATCACACCTTTATCCTTTCGCTGTCTTGCTGCAAACTGATTAAGAGAGTTTTATCAAGGAGCAGCACATGTGGTATCAAAAGACGCTCACGCTTAGCGCCAAATCTCGTGGGTTTCATCTGGTAACGGATGAAATTCTGAATCAGCTGGCTGATATGCCGCGCGTTAACATCGGCTTACTGCATCTGTTGCTGCAACATACCTCCGCCTCTCTGACACTTAATGAGAACTGCGATCCCACCGTACGCCACGACATGGAGCGTTTTTTCCTCCGCACCGTTCCCGACAACGGAAATTATGAGCATGACTATGAGGGAGCAGACGATATGCCTTCTCATATCAAATCCTCAATGCTGGGAACATCGCTTGTATTGCCGGTGCATAAAGGGCGTATTCAGACCGGCACCTGGCAAGGCATTTGGCTGGGGGAACATCGCATCCACGGCGGATCGCGTCGCATCATCGCGACACTACAAGGGGAGTAAAAAATGACCATTTCGGAGTTGCTACAATATTGCATGGCAAAACCAGGCGCAGAACAGAGCGTGCATAACGACTGGAAAGCGACGCAGATCAAAGTGGAAGATGTACTGTTTGCGATGGTGAAAGAAGTAGAAAATCGCCCAGCTGTTTCGCTGAAAACCAGCCCGGAGCTGGCGGAGCTGCTACGTCAGCAGCACAGCGATGTGCGTCCAAGCCGCCATCTGAATAAAGCGCACTGGAGCACCGTGTATCTCGACGGTTCGCTGCCAGATTCGCAAATCTATTATCTGGTGGATGCGTCTTATCAGCAGGCGGTGAATTTACTGCCGGAAGAAAAACGTAAATTGCTGGTGCAACTCTGAAAGGAAAAGGCCGCTCGGAAAGCGGCCTTAACGATTACAGCATCGGCTTGAGGAAGCGTGCCGTATGCGAAGCTTCGCACTCCGCGACGGTTTCTGGCGTACCGGAGACGAGGATTTCGCCGCCGCCACTGCCGCCTTCTGGTCCCAGGTCGACAATCCAGTCAGCGGTTTTGATCACGTCGAGATTGTGCTCAATCACCACAATGGTGTTGCCCTGATCGCGCAGTTTATGCAGTACGTCGAGCAGTTGCTGAATATCGGCGAAGTGCAGACCGGTGGTCGGCTCGTCGAGAATATACAGCGTCTGCCCGGTGCCGCGTTTTGACAGCTCACGCGCCAGCTTCACGCGCTGGGCTTCACCACCAGAAAGTGTGGTTGCGGACTGCCCCAGGCGAATGTACGTCAGACCAACGTCCATCAACGTTTGCAGCTTACGCGCCAGAGCTGGCACCGCATCAAAGAACTCACGCGCCTCTTCGATGGTCATATCCAGCACTTCGTGGATGGTTTTGCCTTTGTACTTAATCTCCAGCGTTTCACGGTTATAGCGTTTACCTTTGCACTGGTCGCACGGCACGTAAATGTCCGGCAGGAAGTGCATCTCCACTTTGATCACGCCATCGCCCTGACAGGCCTCGCAGCGTCCGCCACGGACGTTAAAGCTGAAACGTCCTGGCGTATAACCACGCGCACGGGATTCCGGTACGCCCGCAAACAGTTCGCGCACAGGCGTAAACACGCCGGTATAGGTCGCCGGGTTAGAACGCGGAGTACGACCAATTGGGCTTTGGTCGATATCGATTACTTTGTCGAAATGCTCCAGTCCCTGAATATCGCGATACGGTGCCGGTTCGGCGATGGTCGCACCATTCAACTGGCGTTGGGCAATCGGGAACAGTGTGTCGTTAATCAGCGTCGATTTACCGGAACCTGAAACCCCTGTGATGCAGGTAAACAGACCGACTGGCAGCGTTAGCGTCACGTCTTTCAGGTTGTTGCCGCGTGCGCCAGTCAGCTTAAGTACTTTTTCCGGATTCGCCGGAACGCGTTTCTTCGGCACTTCAATCTTGCGTTTACCGCTCATGTACTGTCCGGTCAACGACTCCGGCACCGCCATAATCGCTTCCAGCGGACCTTCCGCGACCACTTCACCGCCATGTACACCTGCACCAGGACCGATATCGATCACATGATCAGCGGCGCGAATCGCGTCTTCGTCGTGCTCCACCACAATCACGGTATTACCGAGATCGCGCAGATGGATAAGTGTACCCAACAAGCGCTCGTTATCGCGCTGGTGCAGGCCGATAGACGGCTCGTCCAGTACATACATAACACCAACCAGGCCCGCACCAATCTGGCTCGCCAGACGAATACGCTGGGCTTCACCGCCAGAAAGCGTTTCTGCCGAGCGGGAAAGTGTCAGGTAATTCAGGCCGACGTTAACGAGGAATTTCAAACGATCGCCGATCTCTTTAAGAATTTTTTCCGCAATCTTCGCCCGCTGACCTGCGAGTTTGAGATTGTTGAAGAATTCCATCGCATGACCAATGCTCATGTCGGAGATGGCGGGCAGCGGCGTATTCTCGACATACACGTGGCGCGCTTCCCGACGCAGACGCGTCCCTTCGCAGCTGGCACACGGACGATTACTGATAAACTTGGCTAATTCTTCGCGTACCGCGCTGGACTCCGTCTCTTTATAACGGCGCTCCATATTGTGCAGCACGCCTTCGAACGGATGACGACGAATGGAGGTATCGCCACGATCGTTCATGTATTTGAATTCAATGTTTTCTTTGCCAGAACCGTACAACACCACTTTATGCACGTTCGCGCTCAGGCTGCCCCACGGCGCTTCGACGTCGAACTTATAGTGATCTGCCAGCGATTTCAGCATCTGAAAATAATAGAAGTTGCGGCGATCCCAGCCACGGATCGCACCACCTGCCAGCGACAGTTCCGGATTCTGGATCACGCGGTCAGGATCGAAATATTGCTGTACGCCGAGGCCGTCACAGGTCGGGCAGGCACCTGCCGGGTTGTTAAACGAAAACAGTCGCGGCTCCAGTTCACGCATACTGTAGCCGCAAATTGGGCAGGCGAAGTTGGCGGAAAACAGCAGCTCTTCCGCTTTCGGGTCGTCCATATCCGCCACTACCGCGGTACCACCGGAAAGCTCCAGCGCGGTTTCAAACGACTCGGCAAGACGTTGGGTAAGATCGTCACGCACCTTGAAGCGATCAACCACCACTTCAATAGTGTGTTTCTTTTGCAGTTCCAGTTTCGGCGGATCGGAAAGATCGCAGACTTCGCCATCAATACGAGCACGGATGTAACCCTGGCTTGCCAGGTTCTCCAGCGTTTTGGTGTGTTCGCCTTTGCGCTCTTTAATGATTGGCGCGAGCAGCATCAGACGCTTGCCTTCCGGCTGCGACAGCACGTTATCCACCATCTGGCTGACGGTTTGCGCCGCCAGCGGGACGTCGTGGTCCGGGCAACGCGGTTCGCCGACGCGGGCGAACAACAAACGCAAATAGTCGTGGATTTCGGTGATTGTCCCCACCGTAGAACGCGGGTTATGAGACGTCGATTTCTGCTCAATTGAGATGGCAGGAGAAAGCCCCTCAATATGATCGACGTCCGGCTTTTCCATCAGTGACAGAAACTGCCGCGCGTAGGCGGAAAGGGATTCAACGTAACGGCGCTGCCCTTCGGCATATAAGGTGTCGAAAGCGAGCGAGGATTTGCCAGAACCCGAAAGCCCGGTCACGACAATGAGCTTGTCGCGGGGGATAACGAGGTTGATGTTTTTGAGATTATGGGTGCGGGCGCCCCGAACTTCGATCTTATCCATTCACCTTTCCCGGATTAAACGCTTTTTTGCCCGGTGGCATGGTGCTACCGGCGATCACAAACGGTTAATTATGACACAAATTGACCTGAATGAATATACAGTATTGGAATGCATTACCCGGAGTGTTGTGTAACAATGTCTGGCCAGGTTTGTTTCCCGGAACCGAGGTCACAACATAGTAAAAGCGCTATTGGTAATGGTACAATCGCGCGTTTACACTTATTCAGAACGATTTTTTTTCAGGAGACACGAACATGGCCAGCAGAGGCGTAAACAAGGTTATTCTCGTTGGTAATCTGGGTCAGGACCCGGAAGTACGCTACATGCCAAATGGTGGCGCAGTTGCCAACATTACGCTGGCTACTTCCGAATCCTGGCGTGATAAAGCGACCGGCGAGATGAAAGAGCAGACTGAATGGCACCGCGTTGTGCTGTTCGGCAAACTGGCAGAAGTGGCCAGCGAATATCTGCGTAAAGGTTCTCAGGTTTATATCGAAGGTCAGCTGCGTACCCGCAAATGGACCGATCAATCCGGCCAGGATCGCTACACCACAGAAGTCGTGGTGAACGTTGGCGGCACCATGCAGATGCTGGGTGGTCGTCAGGGTGGTGGCGCTCCGGCAGGTGGTAATATCGGTGGCGGTCAGCCGCAGGGCGGTTGGGGTCAGCCTCAGCAGCCGCAGGGTGGCAATCAGTTCAGCGGCGGCGCGCAGTCTCGCCCGCAGCAGTCCGCTCCGGCAGCGCCGTCTAACGAGCCGCCGATGGACTTTGATGACGATATTCCGTTCTGATTTGTCATTAAAACAATAGGTTATATTGTTTTAAGGTGGATGATTAAAGCATCTGCCAGCCATAAAAAAGAAGCCTCCGTTATGGAGGCTTCTACGTATCAGGTCAAAATCATTGGCCACTGTGGCGGTGTCTGATTCATCTCTTCTATCATCACCGACTCGATGTTGTGCCAGATGGCGGTGATGTCCGCCATTGTGATGCCAAGCAACCCCATTGCGAACCAGCAGGCGGAAACCACGCCCAGACCGCTGCTGATCACTGCAAGCCCGACATAATCAGACCGACGAAAACGGATGTTGAGTGTGCTGGCCAGAAACATCATTACGGCACTAAGAAGTTGCCAGCGAAGAAGAACCATGCCAGTGGTGAGGGTAGCCATCAAACAATTCCTCTGAAAAGAGCCGATGCCCTGGACAGCGCGGCGTTGTTCACGGGAGGCGTGGTACACTCTGGCTATCGCGGGGCTTGCAGAACACAAAAATGAAACACTCTGTTTGTTTCATTAATTTTGTGAACTATATCACAATTGATTGTTTGTTAGCCATATTAGGCCGTGACTTTTATTGCTGTACAGATTATGTGGTTTTTCAGTGGCATTAAGGGTATATCTTCCCGCCGCCTCTGTATTCCTGTAGAAAATTAATTTTGAATATCAATGAATTATTTTCATCCAGGTGACGATTAAAAAGGTATCAATTTCAAATCAGGCAAAAGTGCTATTTATACCGTAAGATTTATCTAAAGACGTCGGTAGCCAGGGTTTCACCTTGCAATGGCCGGGTATAAACAGGCAGGAAATTGATAGCAATGAGTCATCGTGCACGACACCAATTACTGGCGTTGCCGGGCATTATCTTTTTAGTTCTCTTTCCCATCATTCTGTCGCTATGGATTGCCTTCCTTTGGGCAAAATCAGAAGTGAATAATCAGCTCCGAACCTTTGCTCAACTGGCACTGGATAAATCCGAGCTGGTCATTCGCCAGGCAGATTTAGTGAGCGATGCAGCAGAACGCTATCAGGGGCAAGTTTGCTCTCCAGCCCATCAAAAGCGAATGTTAAATATTATTCGTGGCTATCTTTATATTAATGAATTGATCTATGCCCGTGATAACCATTTTTTATGCTCATCGCTGATAGCGCCTGTAAACGGCTATACGATTGCACCGGCCGATTATGAGCGTGACCCTAACGTTTCTATCTATTATTACCGCGATACGCCTTTTTTCTCTGGCTATAAAATGACCTATATGCAGCGGGGAAATTATGTGGCGGTTATCAACCCTCTCTTCTGGAGTGAAGTGATGTCTGATGACCCGACATTGCAATGGGGTGTGTATGATACGGTGACGAAAACCTTTTTCTCGTTAAGCAACGAGGCCTCGGCAGCAACGTTTTCTCCGCTGATTCATTTGAAGGATTTAACCGTACAAAGAAATGGCTATTTATATGCGACAGTTTATTCGACAAAACGCCCAATTGCAGCCATTGTTGCGACTTCATATCAACGTCTTATAGCCCATTTTTATAATCATCTTATTTTTGCGTTACCCGCCGGTATTTTGGGGAGTCTTGTTCTGCTATTACTCTGGCTACGTATTCGACAAAACTATTTGTCTCCCAAACGCAAATTGCAACGCGCCCTAGAAAAACATCAACTTTGTCTTTATTACCAGCCAATAATCGATATCAAAACAGAAAAATGTATCGGTGCTGAAGCGTTATTACGTTGGCCTGGTGAGCAGGGGCAAGTTATGAATCCGGCAGAGTTTATTCCGCTGGCAGAAAAGGAGGGGATGATAGAACAGGTAACTGATTATATTATTGATAATGTCTTCCGCGATCTGGGCGCGTACCTTGCAACACATGCTGATCGCTATGTTTCTATTAATCTGTCGGCCTCCGATTTTCATACGTCACGGTTGATAGCGCGAATCAATCAGAAAACAGAGCAATACGCGGTGCGTCCACAGCAAATTAAATTTGAAGTGACTGAACATGCATTTCTTGATGTCGACAAAATGACGCCGATTATTCTGGCTTTCCGCCAGGCCGGTTACGAAGTGGCAATTGATGATTTTGGTATTGGCTACTCTAACTTGCAGGTAATGACTCCAACTTATTGATAGTGTTTTATGTTCAGATAATGCCCGATGACTTTGTCATGCAGCTCCACCG
>NZ_JAYQWM010000079.1:0-16461 GCF_036662595.1 Escherichia sp. Lx600-2
TAGTCTAAAAACTAGTATTAAGACTATCACTTATTTAAGTGATATTGGTTGTCTGGAGATTCAGGGGGCCAGTCTAAAACCACATCTGTATAAGGAATTTTTAAGGTTCGTGGGATAGCTTGACTGTGAAAATTACAGGAGCTACAAAAATGAACCGATTCTCAAAAACTCAAATTTATTTACATTGGATAACGCTGCTTTTCGTTGCAATAACCTATGCCGCGATGGAACTCCGTGGCTGGTTTCCTAAAGGTAGTAGTACTTATCTGCTGATGCGAGAAACACATTACAATGCGGGTATATTCGTTTGGGTGTTAATGTTTTCACGCCTGATTATAAAACACCGTTATAGTGATCCTTCTATTGTGCCACCGCCACCTGCCTGGCAAATGAAAGCGGCTTCGCTAATGCACATCATGCTTTATATAACCTTCCTTGCACTTCCTCTGCTGGGGATTGCTTTGATGGCTTACAGTGGAAAATCGTGGAGTTTCCTTGGTTTCAATGTGTCTCCCTTTGTTACCCCAAACAGCGAAATTAAAGCACTGATAAAAAATATTCACGAAACCTGGGCAAATATAGGCTACTTTTTAATCGCAGCTCACGCTGGCGCAGCACTCTTTCATCACTACATTCAGAAAGATAATACTCTGTTACGAATGATGCCTCGCCGCAAATAAGTCGATCCCCTGACAAGGAAATGTGAACCATGGACATCAACGCGTCATAAATGTTTACGCAAGTGCACAATGCACCCTTTCCACTATCAACAAGGAGGAGCAGAAACTGTGTAAATCGTACAATGGTAAGACTTATCAAAAATACAGGTTAATTTTTGTATTTAAACCTTTTTTACTTGTTAGTATGATACAAAGGCTTTCAAAAAAGCTGGGAAATTCAACAACTCTTGGAAATTATGGACTTTGTCCCGCGGCTTTAATCTGACGGCCGCGTTACTTTTTTGACTCAATTATTGACCCCTTCTCTACGCAACTTCAGTTCCCACCACCAACTTTGCGGCAGTTTCATAGGATGAATGTCTAAAAGAATAATGGTGAGCGATAAGAAAACGACTGAATAACTGCACATTTTCGCTCGAAAGCTTCCTGTCAGATCCATAGCGAATCAAGTGCTGAATGTCACAGTATCGAACAGAAAACAGTGACGATCTAACCCTTCAAGAATATTCTACGATTGTTCTGTTTAGGAAAAGCAAGGCGGGAAGTCGGGAGATAAGTCATTGATAAAGTGGCGGAGAGAGGGGGATTTGAACCCCCGGTAGAGTTGCCCCTACTCCGGTTTTCGAGACCGGTCCGTTCAGCCGCTCCGGCATCTCTCCGTTCAGATGGTTGCCATGATGCCAGGAAATTTGGCATTTTAACAGTCCCTGTCCGTGCAATTTTGTTCAAGTGACGAGTTTGCGAGCAAAACGATGATTAAGTGGCCCTGGAAAGTACAAGAATCAGCACATCAAACTGCCCTTCCCTGGCAGGAAGCACTATCGATTCCTCTTTTAACGTGTCTGACAGAACAGGAACAAAGCAAATTAGCCACTCTTGCCGAACGTTTTTTACAGCAAAAGCGGCTTGTTCCTTTACAGGGCTTTGAACTGGATTCATTAAGAAGCTGCCGGATAGCACTTCTATTTTGCCTGCCCGTTCTGGAGTTAGGACTGGAATGGCTGGATGGTTTTCATGAAGTCTTAATTTATCCTGCGCCATTTGTGGTCGATGATGAATGGGAAGACGATATCGGTCTGGTGCATAACCAACGTATTGTTCAGTCAGGTCAGAGCTGGCAGCAAGGGCCTATCGTTTTGAACTGGTTGGATATACAAGATTCTTTTGATGCTTCTGGTTTTAACCTGATTATTCATGAAGTCGCTCATAAGCTGGACACCCGTAACGGCGATCGCGCCAGCGGAGTTCCCTTTATTCCGTTGCGTGAGGTTGCTGGCTGGGAACACGATCTTCATGCTGCAATGAACAACATTCAGGAAGAAATCGAATTGGTTGGCGAGAATGCGGCGAGCATTGATGCTTATGCTGCCAGTGATCCTGCTGAATGTTTTGCCGTACTTTCTGAATATTTCTTTAGCGCCCCAGAACTTTTTGCTCCTCGTTTCCCTTCATTGTGGCAACGTTTCTGCCAATTTTATCAACAAGATCCTTTGCAGAGACTGCATCACGCTAATGATACAGACTCGTTTTCGGCGACGAATGTTCATTAATTAACAACTTTGCAGATTAATTAACCAATTGAAATGACTTATGAAATTTAGTGTTGACAGACAAGGTACCGCTAAGTAATATGCGCCCCGTTCACACGATTCCTCTGTAGTTCAGTCGGTAGAACGGCGGACTGTTAATCCGTATGTCACTGGTTCGAGTCCAGTCAGAGGAGCCAAATTCTAAAAATTCGCTTCTTAGCGCAATGTCACTGATCTTAGTTGAACATTGTTTTTTAACGGATAGCGGGTTTTTAACATCTTAAGCGCCCTCGACCTTTATGGTTGAGGGCGTTTTGCTATGAACGCCATCACCATTTTCCCCTCGATTATAAAACTTGAGTTATTCAGTAGTCTCCCCTCTTGCAACTCACACCCAAAACTGCCTAACGAAAAGTTATTAATTTTCAATCATATTGCTATCAGGATTTACATTTTTTCGCTGTGCTAGAAAGGGCGCATTTATGTTAGCTCGTTCAGGGAAGGTAAGCATGGCTACGAAGAAGAGAAGTGGAGAAGAAATAAATGACCGACAAATCTTATGCGGGATGGGAATTAAACTACGCCGCTTAACTGCGGGTATCTGCCTGATAACTCAACTTGCGTTCCCTATGGCTGCGGCAGCACAAGGTGTGGTAAACGCCGCAACCCAACAACCCGTTCCTGCACAAATTGCCATTGCAAATGCCAATACGGTGCCCTACACCCTTGGAGCGCTGGAATCGGCCCAAAGCGTTGCTGAACGTTTCGGTATTTCGGTGGCTGAGTTACGCAAACTCAACCAGTTTCGTACGTTTGCTCGAGGTTTTGATAATGTCCGCCAGGGTGATGAACTGGATGTCCCGGCACAAGTTAGTGAAAATAATTTAACCCCGCCACCGGGTAATAGCAGTGGCAACCTTGAGCAACAGATAGCCAGTACTTCACAGCAAATCGGGTCTTTGCTCGCCGAAGATATGAACAGCGAGCAAGCAGCAAATATGGCGCGTGGATGGGCCTCTTCTCAGACTTCAGGCGCAATGACAGACTGGTTAAGCCGCTTCGGTACCGCAAGAATCACGCTGGGCGTGGATGAAGATTTTAGCCTGAAGAACTCCCAGTTCGATTTTCTCCATCCGTGGTATGAAACACCTGATAATCTCTTTTTCAGTCAGCATACTCTCCACCGTACTGACGAGCGTACGCAGATTAACAACGGTTTGGGTTGGCGTCATTTCACTCCCACATGGATGTCGGGCATCAACTTCTTTTTCGACCACGACCTTAGCCGTTACCACTCCCGCGCCGGCATTGGCGCGGAGTACTGGCGCGACTATCTAAAATTAAGCAGTAACGGCTATTTGCGACTGACAAACTGGCGCAGCGCACCTGAACTGGACAACGATTATGAAGCACGCCCGGCCAATGGCTGGGATGTACGCGCAGAAGGCTGGTTACCCGCCTGGCCGCACCTTGGCGGTAAACTGGTCTATGAACAGTATTATGGCGATGAAGTGGCCCTGTTCGATAAAGATGATCGGCAAAGTAATCCTCATGCCATAACCGCTGGACTTAACTATACCCCCTTCCCGCTGATGACCTTCAGCGCGGAGCAACGCCAGGGTAAACAGGGCGAAAATGACACCCGTTTTGCCGTCGATTTTACCTGGCAACCTGGCAGCGCAATGCAGAAACAGCTTGACCCGAATGAAGTCGCTGCACGGCGTAGCCTTGCAGGCAGCCGTTTTGATCTGGTGGATCGCAACAACAACATCGTTCTGGAATATCGCAAAAAAGAACTGGTTCGCCTGACCCTGACAGACCCCGTGACAGGGAAGTCAGGAGAAGTGAAATCACTGGTTTCGTCGCTACAAACCAAATATGCCCTGAAAGGCTATAACGTCGAAGCCACCGCTCTGGAAGCTGCCGGTGGTAAAGTGGTTACAACGGGTAAAGATATTCTGGTTACCCTGCCGGGTTACCGGTTCACCAGTACGCCAGAAACCGATAACACCTGGCCGATTGAAGTCACCGCTGAAGACGTCAAAGGCAATTTGTCGAATCGTGAACAGAGCATGGTAGTCGTTCAGGCACCTACGCTAAGCCAGAAAGATTCCTCAGTATCATTAAGTACCCAAACATTGAACGCGGATTCCCATTCAACCGCCACACTAACTTTTATTGCTCATGATGCAGCAGGTAATCCTGTTATCGGGCTGGTGCTCTCGACGCGTCACGAAGGTGTTCAGGACATCACCCTTTCTGACTGGAAAGATAATGGTGACGGAAGCTATACCCAGATCCTGACCACAGGAGCGATGTCTGGCACGCTGACGCTGATGCCACAGCTGAACGGTGTGGATGCGGCTAAAGCCCCCGCCGTGGTGAATATCATTTCTGTTTCGTCATCCCGGACTCACTCGTCAATTAAGATTGATAAGGACCGTTATCTCTCCGGGAATCCTATCGAGGTGACGGTAGAACTGAGAGATGAAAATGACAAACCTGTTAAGGAGCAAAAACAGCAACTGAATACCGCAGTCAGCATCGACAACGTGAAACCTGGTGTCACTACAGACTGGAAAGAAACCGCAGATGGCGTCTATAAGGCAACCTACACCGCCTATACCAAAGGCAGTGGGCTTACTGCGAAGCTGTTAATGCAAAACTGGAATGAAGATTTGCATACCGCTGGATTTATCATCGACGCCAACCCGCAGTCAGCGAAAATTGCGACATTATCTGCCAGCAATAATGGTGTGCTCGCCAATGAGAATGCAGCAAACACCGTCTCGGTCAATGTCGCTGATGAAGGAAGCAACCCAATCAATGATCATACCGTCACGTTTGCGGTATTAAGCGGATCGGAAACTTCCTTTAACAATCAAAACACCGCAAAAACGGATGTTAATGGTCTGGCGACTTTTGATCTGAAAAGTAGTAAGCAGGAAGACAACACGGTTGAAGTCACCCTTGAAAATGGCGTGAAACAAACGTTAATCGTCAGTTTTGTCGGCGACTCGAGTACCGCGCAGGTTGATCTGCAGAAGTCGAAAAATGAAGTGGTCGCTGACGGCAATGACAGTGCCACAATGACCGCGACAGTTCGGGATGCAAAAGGCAACCTGCTCAATGACGTCAAGGTCACCTTCAATGTCAATTCAGCAGCAGCGAAACTGAGCCAAACCGAAGTGAATAGCCACGACGGGATCGCCACAGCTACGCTGACCAGTTTGAAAAATGGTGATTATACGGTTACGGCCTCTGTGAGCTCTGGTTCTCAGGCTAATCAACAGGTGAATTTTATCGGTGATCAAAGTACTGCTGCCCTGACCCTCAGTGTGCCTTCAGGTGATATCACCGTCACCAACACAGCTCCGCAACATATGACTGCAACCTTGCAGGATAAAAATGGCAACCCACTAAAAGATAAAGAAATCACCTTCTCTGTGCCAAACGACGTCGCAAGTCGGTTCTCGATTAGCAACGGCGGAAAAGGCATGACGGATAGTAACGGGGTTGCAATCGCCTCCCTGACCGGCACGTTAGCGGGCACGCATATGATCACGGCTCGTCTGGCTAACAGCAATGTCAGCGATGCACAGCCAATGACGTTTGTGGCGGATAAAGACAGAGCGGTTGTCGTTCTACAAACATCGAAAGCGGAAATCATTGGGAATGGCGTGGATGAGACGACTCTGACAGCAACAGTGAAAGATCCTTTTGATAACGTGGTTAAAAATCTGTCAGTAGTCTTCCGCACCTCCCCTGCAGACACGCAACTGAGTCTGAACGCGCGTAATACTAATGAGAACGGTATTGCTGAAGTTACCCTTAAGGGCACGGTTTTGGGTGTTCATACAGCCGAAGCCATACTGCTTAACGGCAACAGAGATACGAAGATAGTCAATATTGCGCCCGATGCCAGCAACGCGCAGGTCACCCTGAACATCCCTGCACAACAGGTGGTGACGAATAACAGCGACAGCGTGCAGCTGACGGCGACGGTGAAAGATCCGTCGAATCATCCGGTGGCGGGAATAACGGTGAACTTCACCATGCCACAGGACGTGGCGGCAAACTTTACCCTTGAAAATAACGGTATTGCCATCACTCAGGCCAATGGCGAAGCGCATGTCACGCTCAAAGGTAAAAAAGCGGGCACACATACGGTAACCGCAACGCTGGGTAACAATAATGCCAGCGATGCGCAACCAGTCACCTTCGTGGCGGATAAGGACAGCGCAGTTGTCGTTTTGCAAACATCGAAAGCGGAAATCATTGGGAATGGCGTGGATGAGACGACTCTGACGGCAACAGTGAAAGATCCTTTTGATAACGCAGTAAAAGATCTACAGGTCACCTTCAGTACCAACCCGGCAGATACTCAACTTAGTCAGAGCAAAAGCAATACTAACGACAGTGGTGTGGCTGAAGTTACTCTTAAGGGCACGGTTTTGGGTGTTCATACAGTCGAAGCCACACTGCTTAACGGCAATGGCTATACGACGACAGTCAATATTGCGCCCGATGCCAGCAACGCGCAGGTCACCCTGAACATCCCTGCTCAACAGGTGGTGACGAATAACAGTGACAGCGTGCAGCTTACGGCGATGGTGAAAGATCCGTCGAATCATCCGGTGGCGGGGATAACGGTAAACTTCACCATGCCACAGGACGTTGCGGCAAACTTTACCCTTGAAAATAACGGTATTGCCATCACTCAGGCCAATGGGGAAGCGCATGTCACGCTGAAAGGTAAAAAAGCGGGCACGCATACGGTTACCGCAACGCTGGGTAATAACAATACCAGTGATTCGCAGCCGGTAACATTTGTGGCGGACAAAACCTCGGCTCAGGTTGTCCTGCAGATGTCAAAAGATGAGATCACAGGTAATGGCGTCGATAACGCAACGCTAACTGCAACGGTTAAAGATCAGTTCGACAATGAGGTGAATAATCTTCCGGTAACATTCAGCTCAGCCTCTTCAGGACTCACCCTGACCCCGGGAGTAAGTAATACCAATGAGTCTGGCATCGCGCAGGCCACTCTCGCAGGCGTTGCCTTTGGTGAGCAGACGGTCACTGCATCACTGGCTAATAATGGTGCCAGCGACAACAAAACTGTGCATTTTATTGGCGACACAGCGGCGGCAAAAATTATCGAGTTGACGCCTGTCCCAGACAGCATAATCGCCGGTACCCCGCAGAACAGCTCCGGCAGCGTCATCACCGCCACAGTCGTTGATAATAATGGCTTTCCGGTGAAAGGTGTGACTGTGAACTTCACCAGCAACGCAGCGACAGCCGAAATGACGAACGGCGGTCAAGCCGTGACGAACGAACAGGGTAAGGCTACCGTCACTTATACCAATACCCGCTCCTCGATAGAATCAGGAGCGAGACCGGATACCGTTGAGGCCAGTCTGGAAAATAGTAGCTCCACGCTTAGCACATCAATTAATGTCAACGCTGATGCGTCTACGGCACATCTCACCTTGCTACAGGCACTCTTTGATACAGTCTCCGCAGGCGACACTACCAATCTGTATATTGAGGTGAAGGATAATTACGGCAACGGAGTACCCCAGCAGGAGGTAACCCTCAGAGTATCACCAAGTGAAGGCGTGACCCTCAGTAATAACGCTATATATACTACCAACCACGACGGCAATTTTTACGCAAGCTTTACCGCTACAAAAGCCGGGGTTTATCAAGTGACGGCAACCCTCGACAATGGCGATTCGATGCAACAAACAGTGACCTATGTGCCGAACGTCGCGAATGCTGAAATCACGCTGGCAGCCTCGAAGGATCCGGTGATTGCCGACAATAACGATCTCACGACACTAACAGCAACAGTCGCTGATACAGAGGGCAATGCGATAGCCAACACTGAGGTAACATTTACTCTGCCGGAAGATGTGAGGACGAACTTCACGCTGAGCGATGGCGGTAAAGCGGTTACTGATGCCAATGGCAAAGCGAAAGTCACGCTGAAAGGTACAAAAGCAGGCGCTCATACTGTTACAGCATCGATAACTGGCGGTAAGAGTGAGCAGTTGGTGGTGAACTTTACTGCGGATACGCTCACTGCGCAGGTTAATCTTAACGTTACCGAGGACAATTTTATCGCTAATAACGTCGGGATGACCAGGCTGCAGGCAACAGTGACTGATGGAAACGGCAACCCGTTAGCCAATGAGGCGGTGACATTCACACTACCGGCAGATGTGAGCGCAAGCTTTACTCTCGGACAAGGCGGTTCCGCCATTACTGACATCAACGGCAAGGCTGAAGTTACACTGAGCGGTACAAAATCCGGCACCTATCCCGTGACAGTTAGCGTGAACAGTTACGGTGTCAGTGATACGAAGCCGGTGACTTTGATTGCCGATGCTGGTACCGCTAAACTGGCTGGTTTTACCGCATCATCGGGCTCATTTACCGCGAGCACAACCGAGGGCGCGACCCTGACGGCAAGCGTCACAGACGCTTACGGCAACCCGCTAGAAGGCATCATGGTCAATTTCCGCGGCCCCGCCACCACGCTGAGTAACACCAGTGTCGAAACGGATGCTCAGGGTAAGGCAGAAATCCTTGTGACAAGCACCATTGCTGGAACGAAAGTAGTTACAGCTAATTTGGCAATCGCACCTACCGAAGCCGCCATTCGAATTTTAACTGTCAACGCAGATGTTGATTCTGCGACGATCACCAGTCTGGAAATGCCTGAAGGTCAGGTAATAATCAGAGAACCCATAGCGGTTAAAGCACACGTCGACGACCAGTTTGGCAATCCAGTTGCTGACCAACTTGTGACATTCAGTGCAGAGCCGTCAAGTTTTAACATGGTCATTAGTCAGAATACGGTTTCTACGAATAGCCAGGGTATAGCTGAGGTCACCATGACGCCCGAAAGATACGGTTCGTATACTGTGAAAGCATCCCTGGCGAATGGCTCCTCTTATGAGAAGGACCTGGTGGTAATCGATCTAAGACTAACACTCACGGCATCAAGTCAACTTATCGGCGTCAATGACCCATCGGGAGCAACTCTGACTGTAAGGTTAACTCATGCAAACGGGGCTCCATTGAGCCATGAACTCGTTACCTTTAGCGTAACGCCCGAAGGTGCAACGTTAAGTAGCCAAACAGCGACAACCAACACTTCAGGTGAGGCACAAGTCGTTCTGACCAGCAATAAAGTCGGTACATATGCGGTGACAGCATCGATCCATAGCGGCGTAATTATTCAGACACAGACAACCGTGAAGGTTACTGGCAACCCAAGCACCGCACATGTTGCTAGTTTTATCGCTGATCCGTCGACTATCACGGCCAACAATAGTGATATCAGCACGCTAAAGGCTACTGTTGAGGATGGCAGTGGTAACCTGGTCGAAGGGGTCAATGTAAACTTCGTCTTAAAAAGCGGCTCTGCCACATTGACGTCATTAACAGCGGTGACCGATCAAAACGGACTCGCGACAACGAGCGTTAGAGGAGCTATGACGGGGAGCGTCGCGGTAAGCGCAGAAACGAGCTATGGTGGAGCGCAAACAGTAGATATAACGCTGGTGGCAGGCCCGGCAGACGCTTCGCTGTCCGTCCTTAAGAACAACCGGTCATCACTGAAGGGGGACTTTACCGAAAGTGCTGAACTACATCTTGTTCTGCACGATCTATCAGGCCATCCGATCAATGTTTCTGAAGGGATGGAATTTGTGCAATCAGGTACCAACGTGCCCTATGTGCAAGTTAGTGCAATTGACTACAGCAAAAATTTCTCCGGCGAGTACAAAGCCACTGTTACAGGCGGCGGAGAGGGTATCGCAACGCTGATCCCCGTGTTGAATGGTGTTCACCAGGCAGGTCTGAATACCACGATAGAATTCATTAGCGCGGAAGCCAGACCAATGACCGGTACAGTGTCAGTCAATGGTGCGACCCTACCGGCAGCTTCATTCCCTTCGCAGGGATTTACCGGGGCGTATTATCAGTTGAATAATGACAACTTTGCACCAGGAAAAACGGCGGCTGATTATGCGTTTTCAAGCACTGCCTCCTGGGTTGATGTTGATACTTCCGGTAAGGTGACATTCAAAAATGTCGGAGATAGAAATGCTGTAATAATCACGGCGACCCCAAGATCAGGTGGCGCTATTTACCAAACGCAAGTACGGGTGAAGGGCTGGTGGGTGAATCACGGTAATAACCTCATGCAATTAAGCCAGGCTGAAAACTACTGCAGCAACCAGGTCGGTAATGGCTACAACCTTCCCCGCGCGGACCTTTTAAGCAATGGACACATGCGGCGCGAAATAGGGTCACTGTATGGTGAATGGGGAGATATGGGAAATTACATGAACGAAGCTGATTTTTATTCAATGGTATATTGGTCATCTAATTCTGCAGGCGCAGGCCAACAATACATTGTCTCCCTGGAAACAGGGACGCAAAACACTTATCAAACGCATGAATTTTTTTATGGGGCGTGTTATAAACAGATTTAATTTTTCGTTATAATTTCTTAAAGAGTGCTCCATTCGGGGCACTCTTTTTTACATTCCCTCTATAGAGCTTGCTCTTCTCTCACCGAAAATGAATAAATAAAAATGCGATACCGCCAGATTCGCGTTCGGTGTGACTATGATCGTATCCGGTGAGTACAGCTTTGATCCAAAGGCTGGTTTTCTGTGATGATTGACCAGCCTCAGAGTATTGATGACACCACCGTTCATAACAGATCGGCATTACTATGCATAAGTACTGTCTCATATTCTCGCCAAAACACTTTTTAATGCCTTTGCGAATTCATCCAGACTTATATTGTCAATTTTTTGCCCAACGACGACTGACTCCGAAACATCGGCCATTGCGGGCCATCGCGTTTTGTAATCAGCATAAATTGCAACAACGGGGGTATTATAGGCACTTGCCATATGTAATATTGAGGTGTCAGGAGTTATTGCGATATAAGCATCTTTTATGATTGCTGCTGAACGTTTAATCGAGGGTGATAAGGATAAACGGTAGACATTATTATAACAATCCACTAATACCCTGGCTTTATCTTCCCCTTTTGGTCCATGAACGATCACTATTGGTATATCTGTTTCACTTTGAATTTTTTCTATTAGATTTTCTGCAATCGATAGTGAAAATGTACGATCCTGCGAGCTACCTTCTAAATTAAGCGCAATGTAAGATCCTAACGATCGCATTTCCTCGCGCACCTCATCGAGTACATCCTCACTTAGTGGCAATTCATATATTGGCCTGACTGCTGGAAAACCCGCCTCACGCATCATAAATGCCCATGTCATGGGTACGGGAGCCCGGAGATTCTGATCCATCCGGGACGCGTTCTTACACACAGGGGAATAGCACTTCATGGTTAAACCAACAACCTGAAAATTCGTTTTTGCTTTCAACTGACTGATAAATAACATCGTTTTCAGGTTCTTTTTACGCATCGCCTCTATACAAAGATCCGGAGTACCGTATTGCTGTGTTATGTTCTTCGCTAAATCTTTTATTTCTTTTAATGTTGCGTGATCCTGCATAGTCATTGTGACTAATGTTAATTTAGTCTGTTCAAGTTTGAGCGCATTAAAGACTTCTAAATTAATTATCGACGTAACAATTAGTAGATGCTTAATTTTATGCAATTCAAGCGCCCGAATAACAGGAAAGATGGCCATAGCATCGCCAATCTGATCGGGAATATGGATGACAACAAAGTCTGTTTTTTCAATATTGAAATTATAAGCTTTATAATCGTAGTAACTAAATGCAATACGTCTCAACAATGATACTAAAAACATAACTAACCTCGCCTCCCTACTGGTTATAATGCAATGCAGTCTATCAGAATCATCAGGGTGCAATTTTGTGCATATGCGGACTTTTATGTTTCATATCTCGAACCTGTGGGTCCTCTGCTTAATCCTTAAACAACACCAGCAACTCCCGCGCTTTCATCTTCCAGCGAATTTTTCATGTTGCCGCTAATCAGCCATAAAATCATTTGCAGATGCGCTCTGTCGAGGTAGTCTCATAAGGTTCGTTTATAGATCGACGGCAATGTGAGTTACCTTTTCCATACTAATTATAAAAAGACAGTACAAACAGGATCATTATGGACTCCACGCTCATCTCCACTCGTCCCGATGAAAGGACGGTTTCGTTAAGTCGCGCCCGACGAGCTGCGTTAGGCAGTTTCGCTGGTGCCGTCGTCGACTGGTATGATTTTTTACTCTATGGCATCACCGCCGCACTGGTGTTTAATCGCGAGTTTTTCCCGCAAGTAAGCCCGGCGATGGGAACGCTCGCCGCATTTGCTACCTTTGGCGTCGGATTCCTTTTCCGTCCGCTCGGCGGTGTCATTTTCGGTCACTTTGGCGACCGACTGGGACGTAAGCGCATGTTAATGCTGACCGTCTGGATGATGGGCATCGCGACAGCCTTGATTGGTATTCTTCCTTCATTCTCGACCATTGGGTGGTGGGCACCTATTTTGCTGGTGACGCTGCGTGCCATTCAGGGATTTGCCGTCGGCGGCGAATGGGGAGGCGCGGCGTTGCTTTCCGTTGAAAGTGCACCGAAAAATAAAAAAGCCTTTTACAGTAGCGGTGTACAAGTTGGCTACGGTGTAGGTTTACTGCTTTCAACCGGACTGGTTTCATTGATCAGTATGATGACGACTGACGAACAGTTTTTAAGCTGGGGCTGGCGTATTCCTTTCCTGTTTAGCATCGTACTGGTACTGGGAGCATTGTGGGTGCGCAATGGCATGGAGGAGTCTGCGGAATTTGAACAACAGCAACATAATCAAGCGGCCGCGAAAAAACGCATCCCGGTTATCGAAGCGCTGTTACGACATCCCGGTGCTTTCCTGAAGATTATTGCGCTACGACTGTGCGAGTTGCTGACAATGTACATCGTTACCGCGTTTGCACTTAATTATTCAACTCAGAATATGGGGTTACCGCGCGAACTTTTCCTTAATATTGGTTTGCTGGTAGGTGGATTAAGCTGCCTGACAATTCCCTGTTTTGCCTGGCTTGCCGATCGTTTTGGTCGCCGCAGGGTTTATATCACAGGTGCGTTAATCGGAACGTTGAGCGCATTTCCTTTCTTTATGGCGCTTGAAGCACAATCTATTTTCTGGATAGTTTTCTTCTCCATAATGCTGGCAAACATTGCGCATGACATGGTGGTGTGTGTGCAACAACCGATGTTTACCGAAATGTTTGGTGCCAGTTATCGCTATAGTGGCGCTGGAGTCGGTTATCAGGTTGCCAGTGTGGTTGGTGGTGGATTTACACCTTTTATTGCCGCTGCACTCATCACTTACTTTGCCGGGAACTGGCATAGCGTCGCCATTTATTTGCTGGCTGGATGCCTGATTTCCGCAATAACCGCTTTGTTGATGAAAGACAATCAACGCGCTTGATAGTCTGGCGAAGATCATCCGATCTTCGCCTTGCACTTTTGTTTCACATTTCTGTGACATACTATCGGATGTGCGGTAATTGTATGGAACAGGAGACACACATGAATAATAAGGGCTCCGGTCTGACCCCAGCTCAGGCACTGGATAAACTCGACGCGCTGTATGAGCAATCTGTAGTCGCATTACGCAACGCCATTGGCAACTATATTACAAGTGGCGAATTACCTGATGAAAACGCCCGCAAACAAGGTCTTTTTGTCTATCCATCTCTGACCGTAACCTGGGACGGTAGCACAACCAATCCCCCTAAAACGCGCGCATTTGGTCGTTTTACTCACGCAGGCAGCTACACCACCACGATTACTCGCCCTACTCTCTTTCGTTCGTATCTCAATGAACAACTTACGTTGCTGTATCAGGATTATGGTGCGCATATCTCGGTGCAACCCTCGCAGCATGAAATCCCTTATCCTTATGTCATCGATGGCTCTGAATTGACACTTGATCGCTCAATGAGCGCTGGGTTAACTCGCTACTTCCCGACAACAGAACTGGCGCAAATTGGCGATGAAACTGCAGACGGCATTTATCATCCAACTGAATTCTCCCCGCTATCGCATTTTGATGCGCGCCGCGTCGATTTTTCCCTCGCACGGTTGCGCCATTATACCGGTACGCCAGTTGAACATTTTCAGCCGTTCGTCTTGTTTACCAACTACACACGTTATGTGGATGAATTCGTTCGTTGGGGATGCAGCCAGATCCTCGATCCTGATAGTCCCTACATTGCCCTTTCTTGTGCTGGCGGGAACTGGATCACCGCCGAAACCGAAGCGCCAGAAGAAGCCATTTCCGACCTTGCATGGAAAAAACACCAGATGCCAGCATGGCATTTAATTACCGCCGATGGTCAGGGTATTACTCTGGTGAATATTGGCGTGGGACCGTCAAATGCTAAAACCATCTGCGATCATCTGGCAGTGCTACGCCCGGATGTCTGGTTGATGATTGGTCACTGTGGCGGATTACGTGAAAGTCAGGCCATTGGCGATTATGTACTTGCACACGCTTATTTACGCGATGACCACGTTCTTGATGCGGTTCTGCCGCCCGATATTCCTATTCCGAGCATTGCTGAAGTGCAACGTGCGCTTTATGACGCCACCAAGCTGGTGAGCGGCAGGCCCGGTGAGGAAGTTAAACAGCGGCTACGTACTGGCACTGTAGTAACCACTGATGACAGGAACTGGGAATTACGTTACTCAGCTTCTGCACTTCGTTTTAACTTAAGCCGGGCCGTAGCAATTGATATGGAAAGTGCAACCATTGCCGCGCAAGGATATCGTTTCCGCGTGCCATACGGGACACTACTGTGTGTTTCAGATAAACCGTTGCATGGCGAGATTAAACTTCCCGGCCAGGCTAACCGTTTTTATGAAGGTGCTATTTCCGAACACCTGCAAATTGGCATTAGGGCGATCGATTTGCTGCGCGCAGAAGGCGACCGACTGCATTCACGTAAATTACGAACCTTTAATGAGCCGCCGTTCCGATAATAAGTTCTGAACCTTCTTATCAAAAATAGATGTGAAGGATTAAGTAAGACATCTGGCAAATAGCCCGCAATAAACGCGGGCTGTTTGCTTCCTTGGGCGGATACGAGTTTTATTATCGTCTTAATGATTTCCACATATTAAAAGCAAGTATGCTTTCAAAACACAATTATAAAAAATCCCACCAACAATATAAGTTTTTATAAAATTAAATATAAGATTATGACTTTAGAATATTTTTATTTCTAATAGACGAGATTTTTCCTGTTATGATATAATATGCCGAATTAACACATGTTAACGATTTACCAGTAATGTAAATAAATTTTCGAGGAGATCATTCCAGTGGGACGTAAATGGGCCAATATTGTTGCTAAAAAAACGGCTAAAGACGGTGCAACGTCTAAAATTTATGCAAAATTCGGTGTAGAAATCTATGCTGCTGCTAAACAAGGTGAACCCGATCCAGAATTAAACACATCTTTAAAATTCGTTATTGAACGTGCAAAACAGGCACAAGTTCCAAAGCACGTTATTGATAAAGCAATTGATAAAGCCAAAGGCGGCGGAGATGAAACATTCGTGCAGGGCCGTTATGAAGGCTTTGGCCCTAATGGCTCAATGATTATCGCCGAGACATTGACTTCAAATGTTAACCGTACGATTGCTAACGTTCGCACAATTTTCAATAAAAAAGGCGGCAATATCGGAGCGGCAGGTTCTGTCAGCTATATGTTTGACAATACGGGTGTGATTGTATTTAAAGGATCAGACCCTGACCATATTTTTGAAATTTTACTTGAAGCTGAAGTTGATGTTCGTGATGTGACTGAAGAAGAAGGTAACATTGTTATTTATACTGAACCTACTGACCTTCATAAAGGAATCGCGGCTCTAAAAGCAGCTGGAATCACTGAGTTCTCAACAACAGAATTAGAAATGATTGCTCAATCTGAAGTTGAGCTTTCCCCAGAAGATTTAGAAATCTTTGAAGGGCTTGTTGATGCCCTTGAAGATGACGACGATGTACAAAAAGTTTATCATAACGTCGCAAATCTCTAATTATATTTTAAAGAAATCTGTCTTTATGGCAGATTTCTTTAATCTCATATAATCCTTATAAAAAATATAATGTTTAACTCGTCATATTGCTTATAAAAAATCCCCGGTAATGACTCCAACTTATTGATAGTGTTTTATGTTCAGATAATGCCCGATGACTTTGTCATGCAGCTCCACCG
>NZ_JAYQWM010000080.1:0-15341 GCF_036662595.1 Escherichia sp. Lx600-2
CTGTCTTGTAAGTGTGTATATTATATGGGGTATATGCTTTTTTAATAGTATAGTGAAACAATTCGTTATCCACATCTATTCCGTCAGAGGAAGTTGTAAACCAGAGGAATATAAAAGTTAAAAACATGACCTTAGATGAAATAAACAATACTTACTGTAATAACGATTATTACAATCAGGCAATAAGAGAGGAACCGATAGACCTTCTGGACAGATCGTTTTCCTCCAGCTCATGGCCTTTTGAGTGAATAAATTATTGCTAATTCTATAAGTGTCTTGTCTTGTTAAGAATATAGTTAATATACAACCCTTTGGATTCATCATCTGAAGGGTTGTATCATGACATGCGTTCAAAGATTACCCCCCGTTTAATGGTTAGCTTGTCAGTTACATTTAGTAACACATATCTGGCTACCTAATCCCCATTCTGCCCCCGCTGTTACGCTTTCTTATCTATTCTTTCAATCAGCACTTCACCCAATTCATCCTTAATTCTAATAACTGGCTATTGCGCCTTACCTCCTGTTTTGTCTTTTTTCATTACCAATGTGTGCATGTGAGGAACAATATGGCACTGCAAAATGAGAAAAATAGTCGTTATCTTTTACGCGACTGGAAACCAGAAAATCCGGCCTTCTGGGAAAATAAAGGAAAACATATTGCTCGAAGAAACCTCTGGATATCAGTCAGTTGTCTACTTCTTGCCTTCTGTGTCTGGATGCTATTTAGCGCAGTTACCGTTAATCTCAATAAAATCGGTTTTAATTTTACTACCGATCAACTCTTTTTATTAACCGCATTACCCTCCGTTTCTGGCGCATTATTGCGTGTTCCCTACTCCTTTATGGTACCTATATTCGGTGGACGCCGATGGACGGTTTTTAGTACTGCAATCCTGATTATTCCTTGCGTCTGGCTCGGAATTGCCGTGCAGAATCCGAATACTCCTTTTGGGATATTTATCGTTATCGCTTTGCTATGCGGTTTTGCAGGTGCGAACTTTGCTTCGAGCATGGGCAATATCAGTTTCTTCTTTCCAAAAGCCAGGCAAGGTAGCGCTCTTGGGATTAATGGCGGATTAGGAAACTTAGGTGTAAGTGTAATGCAGCTGGTTGCACCGCTGGTCATTTTTGTACCCGTATTTGCCTTTCTCGGCGTCAATGGAGTACCGCAGGCCGACGGTTCGGTGATGTCGCTGGCGAATGCCGCATGGATTTGGGTACCGCTACTAGCGATTGCCACGATCGCCGCCTGGTCAGGGATGAATGATATCGCCAGTTCACGCGCGTCAATTGCCGACCAGCTCCCTGTGTTACAACGCCTGCATCTCTGGCTGTTGAGCCTGCTTTACCTTGCCACCTTCGGTTCGTTTATCGGTTTTTCTGCGGGTTTTGCCATGCTGGCAAAAACCCAGTTCCCGGATGTGAATATTCTGCGCCTGGCGTTCTTTGGCCCATTTATCGGTGCCATCGCGCGGTCGGTTGGTGGTGCTATTTCCGATAAATTCGGCGGCGTGCGGGTGACGTTGATCAACTTTATTTTTATGGCGATTTTCAGCGCCCTGCTGTTCCTTACCTTACCGGGCACAGGCTCCGGTAATTTCATCGCATTTTACGCCGTATTTATGGGGCTGTTTCTGACCGCGGGTCTGGGAAGTGGTTCTACTTTCCAGATGATCGCCGTCATCTTTCGCCAGATAACCATTTATCGGGTGAAGATGAAAGGCGGTAGTGATGAGCAAGCTCAGAGAGAAGCTATCACCGAAACGGCGGCGGCTCTGGGCTTTATCTCAGCCATTGGCGCAGTGGGCGGCTTTTTTATTCCGCAGGCATTTGGCATGTCGCTCAATATGACCGGCTCTCCAGTGGGCGCGATGAAAGTGTTTTTAATCTTCTACATCGTTTGTGTGCTACTGACCTGGCTAGTTTATGGTCGGCGGAAGTTCAGCCAAAAATAAGAGATCGATGCCTGATGTACAACCGTGTCGCATCCGACAAGGCATCAGATCCCAATTCATTCCTGGAGCAGGAGTCATGTCATGAGTAAACTTTTGGATCGCTTTCGCTACTTCAAACAAAAGGGCGATACCTTTGCCGATGGTCACGGACAGGTGATGCATAGCAACCGCGACTGGGAGGACAGCTATCGCCAGCGTTGGCAGTTCGACAAAATCGTGCGTTCCACCCACGGTGTTAACTGTACAGGCTCCTGTAGCTGGAAAATCTACGTTAAAAATGGTCTGGTGACCTGGGAAATCCAACAGACCGACTACCCGCGCACTCGCCCTGACCTGCCCAATCATGAACCTCGCGGCTGCCCGCGAGGCGCAAGTTACTCCTGGTATCTTTACAGCGCTAACCGCCTGAAATACCCGCTCATTCGTAAACGACTGATTGAACTATGGCGCGAAGCCCTCAAACAACACAGCGATCCGGTACTGGCGTGGGCATCGATTATGAACGATCCGCAAAAGTGCCTGAGCTACAAACAAGTGCGTGGGCGCGGCGGGTTTATCCGCTCCAACTGGCAGGAACTAAACCAGCTGATTGCCGCCGCTAACGTCTGGACCATCAAAACCTACGGCCCGGATCGCGTTGCCGGTTTCTCGCCGATCCCGGCGATGTCGATGGTTTCTTACGCCGCCGGAACACGTTATCTGTCACTATTAGGTGGCACCTGTTTAAGCTTCTACGACTGGTATTGCGACCTGCCGCCCGCCTCGCCGATGACCTGGGGCGAGCAAACCGACGTACCGGAATCTGCCGACTGGTATAACTCCAGTTACATCATCGCCTGGGGGGCTAACGTACCGCAGACACGTACGCCGGACGCCCATTTCTTTACCGAAGTACGCTACAAAGGCACTAAAACCATCGCCATTACCCCTGACTACTCTGAAGTGGCCAAATTGTGCGACCAGTGGCTGGCACCAAAACAAGGCACTGATAGCGCCCTGGCGATGGCAATGGGCCATGTGATTTTAAAAGAGTTTCATCTCGATAATCCCAGCGACTACTTTATCAACTACTGCCGCCGCTATAGCGACATGCCGATGCTGGTAATGCTGGAACCTCGCGACGATGGTAGCTACATACCCGGGCGCATGATCCGCGCGTCTGACCTGGTAGATGGACTAGGCGAAAGCAATAATCCGCAGTGGAAAACCGTGGCGGTTAATACCGCAGGTGAATTGGTAGTGCCGAATGGTTCGATTGGTTTCCGCTGGGGAGAAAAAGGCAAATGGAATCTGGAATCCATTGCCGCCGGTAAGGAAACCGAATTGTCGTTAACCCTGCTCGGTCAACATGACGCCGTTGCAGGCGTGGCCTTCCCCTACTTTGGCGGCATCGAAAATCCGCATTTTCGCAGCGTAAAACACAATCCGGTGCTGGTGCGCCAATTACCCGTTAAAAACCTGACATTAGCCGATGGCAGCACCTGTCCAGTGGTCAGCGTTTATGATTTGGTACTGGCGAATTACGGCCTCGATCGCGGGCTGGAAGATGAAAACAGCGCGAAAGATTACGCTGAAATCAAACCGTACACCCCAGCCTGGGGTGAGCAAATTACCGGTGTGCCGCGCCAGTATATTGAAACCATCGCTCGTGAATTTGCCGATACCGCCCATAAAACGCATGGGCGCTCAATGATTATCCTCGGTGCTGGCGTCAACCACTGGTATCACATGGATATGAACTACCGTGGGATGATCAATATGCTGATCTTCTGCGGTTGTGTCGGGCAAAGCGGCGGCGGCTGGGCGCATTATGTCGGTCAGGAAAAACTGCGCCCACAAACCGGCTGGTTGCCGCTGGCCTTTGCGCTCGACTGGAACCGACCACCGCGCCAGATGAACAGCACCTCGTTTTTCTACAATCATTCCAGCCAATGGCGCTATGAAAAAGTCTCTGCGCAGGAGTTACTTTCACCGCTTGCCGATGCCAGTAAGTACAGCGGTCATCTGATTGATTTTAACGTTCGCGCCGAACGCATGGGCTGGCTACCTTCTGCGCCGCAGTTGGGGCGTAACCCGCTCGGGATTAAAGCTGAAGCCGACAAGGCCGGATTATCCCCCACAGAATTTACCGCCCAGGCGCTGAAATCGGGCGATTTACGTATGGCCTGCGAACAACCAGATAGCGGCAGCAATCATCCGCGTAATTTGTTTGTCTGGCGTTCTAACCTGCTTGGCTCCTCCGGCAAAGGCCACGAGTATATGCAGAAGTATCTGCTGGGGACCGAAAGCGGGATTCAGGGCGAGGAACTCGGTGCCAGCGACGGGATCAAACCGGAAGAAGTCGAGTGGCAAACTGCGGCGATTGAAGGCAAGCTCGACCTGCTGGTGACGCTCGACTTCCGCATGTCCAGTACCTGCCTGTTCTCCGATATCGTTCTGCCCACCGCCACCTGGTATGAAAAAGACGATATGAACACCTCGGATATGCATCCGTTTATTCATCCGCTATCTGCGGCGGTCGATCCGGCCTGGGAATCACGCAGCGATTGGGAAATCTACAAAGGTATTGCCAAAGCATTTTCGCAAGTGTGTGTGGGTCATCTTGGCAAAGAAACCGACGTGGTATTGCAACCACTGCTGCACGACTCTCCGGCAGAGCTCTCACAGCCGTGTGAAGTGCTCGACTGGCGCAAAGGCGAATGCGATCTGATCCCGGGTAAAACCGCGCCGAATATTGTGGCAGTGGAGCGCGACTACCCTGCTACGTATGAACGCTTTACCTCGCTCGGGCCATTGATGGACAAACTTGGCAACGGCGGTAAAGGGATTTCGTGGAATACCCAGGATGAAATCGATTTCCTCGGCAAACTCAATTACACCAAGCGTGATGGCCCGGCACAGGGGCGTCCGCTGATTGACACCGCCATTGACGCTTCAGAAGTGATTCTGGCACTGGCACCAGAAACCAACGGTCATGTTGCAGTTAAAGCGTGGCAGGCGCTGGGCGAGATCACCGGGCGCGAACATACCCATCTGGCGCTGCACAAAGAGGACGAGAAGATTCGCTTTCGCGATATTCAGGCGCAGCCGCGTAAAATTATCTCCAGCCCCACATGGTCCGGTCTGGAAAGCGATCACGTATCCTATAACGCGGGATACACCAACGTTCATGAGTTAATTCCGTGGCGCACGCTGTCGGGACGACAGCAGCTCTATCAGGATCATCCGTGGATGCGTGCTTTTGGTGAAAGCCTGGTGGCTTATCGCCCGCCTATCGACACCCGTAGCGTCAGTGAGATGCGCCAGATCCCGCCAAACGGCTTCCCGGAAAAAGCACTTAACTTCCTGACGCCGCACCAGAAATGGGGCATTCACTCAACCTACAGTGAAAACCTGCTAATGCTGACGCTCTCTCGCGGTGGACCGATTGTCTGGATCAGCGAAACCGATGCCCGTGAACTAACCATTGTCGATAACGACTGGGTGGAAGTGTTTAACGCCAATGGCGCGCTGACGGCCCGCGCGGTGGTCAGCCAACGTGTACCGCCGGGTATGACCATGATGTATCACGCTCAGGAACGCATTATGAATATTCCTGGTTCGGAAGTAACTGGCATGCGCGGCGGTATTCATAACTCGGTCACCCGCGTTTGTCCGAAACCAACGCATATGATTGGCGGTTACGCACAGCTGGCCTGGGGCTTTAACTACTACGGCACCGTCGGTTCGAACCGCGACGAATTCATCATGATCCGCAAGATGAAGAACGTTAACTGGCTGGATGATGAAGGTCGCGATCAGGTACAGGAGGCGAAAAAATGAAAATCCGTTCGCAAGTCGGCATGGTGCTTAATCTCGATAAATGTATCGGCTGCCATACCTGTTCGGTGACCTGTAAAAACGTCTGGACCGGACGCGAAGGCATGGAGTACGCATGGTTTAACAACGTCGAAACCAAACCGGGCATTGGTTATCCGAAAAACTGGGAAGATCAGGAAGAGTGGCAAGGCGGCTGGGTCCGCGATGTGAATGGCAAGATACGCCCGCGTCTGGGCAGCAAGATGGGTGTAATAACCAAAATCTTCGCCAACCCGGTGGTGCCGCAGATTGATGATTACTACGAACCTTTCACCTTCGACTACGAACATTTGCATAGCGCACCGGAAGGCAAACATATCCCTACTGCTCGCCCGCGTTCGCTGATTGACGGTAAGCGGATGGACAAAGTGATCTGGGGGCCAAACTGGGAAGAACTGCTGGGCGGCGAGTTTGAAAAACGTGCCCGCGACCGCAACTTCGAGGCCATGCAAAAGGAGATGTACGGGCAGTTTGAAAACACCTTCATGATGTACCTGCCGCGCCTGTGCGAACACTGCCTCAATCCCAGTTGCGTGGCGACCTGCCCAAGCGGCGCTATCTACAAACGCGAAGAAGACGGCATTGTGCTGATTGATCAGGATAAATGCCGTGGCTGGCGTTTGTGCATTAGCGGTTGTCCGTACAAAAAAATCTACTTCAACTGGAAAAGCGGCAAGTCAGAAAAATGTATCTTCTGTTATCCGCGAATTGAGTCAGGCCAACCAACCGTATGCTCAGAAACCTGCGTGGGTCGCATCCGATATCTGGGCGTGCTGCTTTACGACGCTGACCGCATCGAGGAAGCGGCGAGCACCGAGCGCGAAGTTGACCTCTATGAACGCCAGTGCGAAGTATTCCTCGATCCGCACGATCCCTCAGTGATCGAGGAAGCCCTGAAACAAGGTATTCCACAAAACGTGATTGAAGCTGCCCAGCGTTCGCCAGTCTACAAAATGGCGATGGACTGGAAACTGGCGCTACCGCTGCACCCTGAATATCGCACCCTGCCGATGGTCTGGTACGTTCCTCCGCTGTCACCGATTCAGTCTTACGCTGATGCGGGCGGTTTGCCGAAAAGCGAAGGCGTGCTGCCCGCTATCGAAAGCCTGCGTATTCCGGTGCAATATCTCGCCAATATGTTGAGTGCTGGCGATACCGGTCCGGTACTGCGGGCGCTGAAACGGATGATGGCGATGCGCCACTATATGCGTTCACAAACCGTGGAAGGCGTTACTGATACTCGTGCCATCGACGAAGTAGGCCTGAGCGTCGCCCAGGTCGAAGAAATGTATCGCTATCTCGCCATTGCCAACTATGAAGATCGTTTTGTTATCCCGACCAGCCATCGGGAAATGGCGGGCGATGCCTTCGCAGAACGCAACGGCTGCGGTTTTACCTTTGGCGACGGTTGCCACGGTTCGGACAGTAAATTCAACCTGTTCAACAGTAGCCGTATCGATGCCATCAACATCACCGAAGTGCGCGACAAAGCGGAGGGCGAATAATGCAGATCCTCAAAGTGATCGGCCTGTTGATGGAGTATCCGGACGAGCTGTTGTGGGAATGCAAGGAGGACGCACTGGCGTTGATCCGCCGCGACGCGCCGATGCTTACGGATTTCACCCGCAACCTGCTTAACGCGCCGCTGCTGGATAAACAGGCCGAATGGTGCGAAGTGTTTGACCGCGGGCGCACCACGTCGCTGCTGCTGTTCGAACATGTTCATGCCGAGTCCCGCGATCGCGGCCAGGCAATGGTGGACCTGCTGGCGGAGTATGAAAAGGTCGGCCTGCAGCTGGATTGTCGGGAACTGCCCGATTATCTACCGCTGTATCTGGAGTATTTAAGCGTACTGCCTGACGATCAGGCGAAAGAAGGATTGCTCAATGTTGCGCCGATCCTCGCCCTGCTTGGCGGTCGCTTAAAACAACGCGAGGCACCGTGGTACGCGTTGTTTGATGCTCTGCTGCAACTGGCGGGAAGTACACTTTCAAGCGACAGTGTCACAAAACAAGTAAACAGCGAAGAGCGCGATGACACCCGCCAGGCGCTGGATGCAGTGTGGGAAGAGGAACAGGTGAAGTTTATTGAAGATAACGCCACGGCGTGTGACAGCCCGCCGCTCAATCAATATCAGCGACGCTTTAGCCAGGATGTCGCGCCGCAATATGTCGACATCAGTGCGGGAGGTGGGAAATGATTCAGTATCTGAACGTCTTTTTTTACGATATCTACCCGTACATTTGTGCGACGGTGTTTTTCCTCGGCAGCTGGCTGCGCTACGACTACGGGCAGTACACCTGGCGCGCCTCCTCAAGTCAAATGCTCGATAAACGCGGGATGGTGATATGGTCGAATCTGTTCCATATTGGCATTTTGGGGATTTTCTTCGGGCACCTGTTCGGCATGTTAACGCCGCACTGGATGTACGCGTGGTTTTTGCCAGTGGCAGCGAAACAACTAATGGCGATGGTGCTCGGCGGTATTTGCGGTGTGTTGACGTTGATTGGCGGCGCAGGACTGCTGTGGCGCAGGCTGACAAATCAGCGCGTGCGTGCCACTTCCACTACGCCGGATATCATCATCATGAGCATTTTGCTGGTCCAGTGTCTGTTGGGGCTAAGCACCATACCGTTTTCAGCACAGTATCCTGATGGTAGCGAAATGATGAAGCTGGTGGGTTGGGCGCAAAGCATTGTCACTTTCCGTGGTGGATCGTCAGAGATGCTTAACGGTGTAGCGTTCGTTTTCCGCCTGCATCTGGTGTTGGGAATGACCATCTTCCTGCTCTTCCCGTTCACTAGACTGGTGCATGTGTGGAGCGCGCCGTTTGAGTACTTTACTCGTCGGTATCAGATTGTGCGCTCGCGGCGATAATTTCACCCTGGCCGGATAGCCCTTCGCTCTCCGGCCACTTGCAGGCTATGATAGTTCTCCAGTCACAGGAGAACGTTAATGAAACCGCAGGTTTACCACGTCGATGCTTTTACCTCTCAACCATTTCGCGGCAATTCTGCCGGTGTTGTTTTCCCCGCCGATAATCTTAGCGAAGCGCAAATGCAGCTTATCGCCCGCGAATTAGGTCATTCGGAAACCGCTTTTCTGCTGCACAGCGACGACAGCGATGTGCGCATCCGCTACTTTACGCCAACAGTTGAAGTGCCTATTTGCGGTCACGCGACAGTAGCTGCGCACTATGTACGTGCGAAGGTGTTAGGTTTAGGAAATTGCACGGTCTGGCAAACATCGCTGGCAGGAAAACATCGCGTGACTATCGAAAAGCACCACGATGGTTATCGTATTTCGCTGGAACAAGGTACGCCGGGCTTTGAGCCACCGCTGGAAGGTGAAACACGTGCGGCGATTATCAACGCGCTTCATCTCACTGAGGACGATATTCTGCCAGGCTTGCCAATTCAGGTGGCAACAACAGGACACTCAAAAGTGATGATCCCGTTGAAATCAGAAGTGGATATCGACGCCCTTTCGCCTGATCTTGCTGCGCTGAGCGCTATCAGCAAACAGATTGGCTGCAATGGTTTCTTCCCGTTCCAGATCCGCCCAGGCAAAAACGAAACCGATGGTCGCATGTTCTCGCCTGCGATTGGTATTGTGGAAGATCCGGTAACTGGCAATGCCAATGGCCCGATGGGTGCATGGTTGGTACATCACAACGTATTGCCCCACGATGGCAAGGTGCTGCGTGTTAAAGGCCATCAGGGGCGCGCATTGGGGCGTGACGGCGTGATTGAAGTGACGGTGACAATTCGTGATAACCAACCGGAAAAAGTCACCATTTCTGGCGCGGCGGTGATTTTGTTTCATGCCGAATGGGCAATTAAACTCTGAAACCGTTGCCTGATGCGCTTCGCTTATCAGGTCTACAACCGGGCTAATGTATGCCGGATAAGGCGTTTACGCCGCATCCGGCAACCTGACATAAATTATTTTCCCGCCTCCGGGTGCGTATCAAACGCCGCCATCACCAACGCCAGTTCATCCACGGTAAAGCCATGCTTTGCGTCATCTACGCCCAGACCAAACTGTTCCTGCATCACAGCATATAACGACGCCACATCAGGTAGATTTCGCTGCTCCACCGCGTGCCCATTTTCATAATGGGTGAAATGAAAATTGGTCAGCGTTAGCTTGCCACCGTCCGGCAAATGGCGGCACATCAGCAAATGATGGCGAAAATGCGATTGCGGCCAGTGTGCCGACCAGAAATTACCCATCACATAATCGCTTTGTTGTTGCTCGCAGAGATCAAAAAGGTACATCGACTGCCAGTGCTGATGATGATTAAACTGCAAAATCCAGTCATCCCCTTCCTGTAAAAGCCGATATTCGCCATGTGGCGTTATTTGTGCGATATCCGCCACTAAACGAATCGGCGCAGTCAATGTCTGACCACCGAAACCGACATCAGCAATCCATTTTTCTCCTTCCAGCTCCACCAACAGCAAACGATGTGTACGCGGCGGTAATGCTGGCGGATTAGATAACACTACGCGACCTAACAGACTGCGTACTTGAAAACCCAGCTCGCGTAATACCCGCTCAAACACACCATTCTGTTCAAAGCAGTAACCGCCACGCCGGGCGAACACCAATTTCTCTTCCAGAGATTGATCATCAAGCTGTATTTCCCTCGGCAGCAAAACGTCGAGGTTTTCAAACGGAATGGTGCAATTGTGTTTCAGGTGCAATGCACGAAGCGTATCAATATTGACCGCAGCAGCTCCCGACCAGATAATACGGGCAAAATAGTGATTCAGAATGGGCGTCATCAGGCGTTTCCCTTAGTGGTTTTCTCAACTTATAACCTGGAATAGACGCCGCACCGGCTATTTTGTGCGATCGCGGACATGCATCACGTTCGCAAATCGCCAATCCCGTTAATTTCGTTACTTATTGCGTTACGGACTACGCTTAAAAAAACCTTCTTCGCGAGGCGATACCATGAGCCGATTCATCCCCATAGAATTACACCATGCCAGCCGTCTGTTAAATCATGGCCCAACGGTCTTGATCACCAGTTTCGATGAGCAATCCCAGCGGCGTAACATTATGGCTGCAGCCTGGTCAATGCCGGTGGAGTTTGAACCTCCACGCGTGGCGATTGTGGTAGATAAATCGACATGGACCAGGGAGTTGATTGAACATAACGGTAAATTTGGCATCGTTATCCCGGGCGTTGCAGCAACTAACTGGACGTGGGCGGTGGGAAGTGTGTCGGGGCGTGATGAAGATAAATTTAATTGCTATGGCATTCCGGTTGTGAAAGGTCCGGTACTTGGTTTGCCTCTGGTCGAGGCAAAATGTCTGGCGTGGATGGAGTGCCGCTTGCTACCTGCGACTTCCGCGCAAGAAAAATACGACACACTGTTTGGCGAGGTAGTATCAGCAGCGGCAGACGCACAGGTATTTGTCGAAGGCCGCTGGCAGTTTGATGATGATAAGCTCAATACGTTGCATCATTTAGGTGCTGGCACGTTTGTTACCAGCGGCAAGCGAGTTACGGCAGGTTAAGCATTACATGCTGTAACCGGGTTTCTTTATCAAAGCCTCCATTTGGGGCGCGATTTCGGCATCCCAGATAGCTTGCCAAGATTCTGGTTGAATCTGCTGTAGAGCAATGCTTATCGAACTGTCTTTACTGTTCAAATGGCGAATAATAACGTCGGTAATATCTGCAGCAAGTGCTGCTTTTTGTTGTTCGTCCAGTTCACGCGGAAAACATTTAATGTCGATGTGCGGCATGATTACGCTCCTTTTGAAAGATGTCAGTAAAATTAACACACATTGTGAATGTCGTGTGTCCGGTAAAGCGTTTTTACGACAATAATGCCTGCTTGAAATTGTAGATATTTGCACTACACCCTTTTAAATAAAGCACCAACAAATCTTCAACTTGCAGAACATATTCTTCTGCCAACATACCATTAAGAAAACATCTAGTTCCCGACTTGCCAATTTATTAACGCCCATTATAGACGCTGAAACAAGCTACGGACAAAGGAGATGCCTAAATTACCGACAATGCAGTAAAACTCAACGAACCAGGGCAAGATTACGAAAGCCCGCTCCCCGCAAGGACTGACGCCAGATAGTTTCTGTCCATGGCTGCTTTTCGCATCTTACGTCTTAACCCTGCCTTGAATACCTTATCATTCGTCAAAATATTAATAGCAATGTGCCGTATCCCTGAAAATAATTCTGCTGCATTTCCTCTTCTTATTTTGCAGTCGTCTTCATTCATTACCACGTCCAGACGCCAGTGCAGCTTATTCTCCACGTGCCAGTGGTTTCGGATTGCTCTGGCGAACTTCTCTGGGGTTAAATCATCAGAACTGATATAATATCTGACCGTCATTTCTGGCTCTTTCTTTTGTTCTGCTATTATGGACCGAAAGGAGACTGCCACGCATAATTTCTTCAGCCATTTCCATTCAAACGTGAAATCAATAAGTTCATCAGGGACATCGCAAACAATATGAAGACGGATTTCTTCTCTGCCGTGACTCTTTTCACTCATTGCGTAACTGTCATGCTCTGGATTATTTAATTCTTTCAGCGGAAATTTTTCCTCAAAGGCTTTATTAAGCCGCCCCTGGTTACCTTTTACCGCGAATAAATAATCACCGCCCTGTTTTTGTATCTTCTCTGCGATATCTTTCTGGCAACCCATCGTATCAGTTGTGATAATTTTCCCTTTAATATCCAGCATGTTAAGAAGTTCAGGGATAGCTGTAATCTCATTAGATTTCTCATCCGTCTTGATCTGTCCGATGAACAGACTGTGCATTGTTGAGAACGCACTAATGACATGAATCGCTCCCCTGCGGCGACTCTTATCATAAGAATGCCGGAGCGTTTTTCCATCAATTGCAATGACGTCTTTATCATCTGAAGAATGACAATCACGCATCCAGTTAATAAAGCACTCATGAAATTTTGTAGGGCTGATACAGGATACAACTCTGGCAATGGTATCGTGAACAGGAATACCATTTTCAAAATCACCATATTGCTTCAAAAAATCGAGATGTGTTTCCCCAAAATCCTCTATATCTTCCCAACCTTCTGCACCCGAAATAACGGCACAAATAGTCAACAGTAGAATATCTGATAATTTATGTTCCACTTTCCAGACTTGTCTGTAATCGGGGGTAATAGAAATATGTTCCATCAATTTTTTAAGTTCCATTTTGTTCTCCTTAATTATGTAAGGAGTATTTGATCATGTGTAAGCAATAAAAAACAGCTTTAGGTAATAAGGAATATCTCAATTTTTAAACATAAAATGCGAATTATTTAGTACAAAAAGTGAACTTCTGATGATCTTTCCCTGAGCTTAAAGCAGACGATCAGGAAGTGATCTGCCGTATTCTGGATATGGCGATCACGCAGGAGAAGATGAAGCAGGTAATGAAGGTAATGCGTTGATATTTAACGCGACTGCTACAGGTGGCCGCCTGTAACAGCCGCTCACCACAAGCAACTAACAGGAGTAGTTAATCATGGCTGAACACGATATTACGCCAGAAGTCACCATTTCCAAAACACAGCGACGCTATAAAGTCGGCTATGTCAGAGCCCGCCACATAAACAGCAAAACCTACATGACCACGTACTACTCACGACACCCCAGCCTGAACCTTAAGGGCGACTGGCTGAAAGAGGCCGGATTTGATACCGGGCGGGGTGTCACGGTGAAGATTTCGGAGGGGTGCCCGCCACGCCGCATCATCCGGACCGTCATACCAGCCCCACTGGTAATAATACCCTTCGCCGCCCGGCTGGCGGTGCAGCGTCATGCAGTGGTTTTCGTCGTAAGCAAACTCACGCAGCAGGTGCCCCGTGCTGTCGTACACGCCGTTCAGGTAGTCCCCACGGTGGCATGGTGTCCTGGTTGTAGGTACGCCCAACGATTATCGGTAAATCCGGATCACCGTTTTTGAAATCCACCAGTACTTCTTGACCAATACGCGGGATCTGAATGCCACCGAATCCTTTACCAGCCCACGGATAACTGACACGGACCCAGCAGGAGCTGTTTTCGTCATTCTTACCGTAACGATCCCAGCCAAACTGAACTTTCACCCGGCCATATTTATCTGTCCAGATTTCCTGCCCTGCCGGGCCGGTGACGATGGCACTCTGCGGGCCTTTAGTGTGGGGTTTGCTCAGGGTTCGTTGTGGGCGGTAAACTTCGCTGGTGGGATGCAGTTCAAAGCTGGTTGAGTAAGAGAAATGCTGCTCCTGGCCGCTGTGTTGCGCATTGTCCTGTATAAATAGCGTGGTCTGTACCAGCAGATATTCCCGGTTCACTTCGGCTGTCGGATAGTTTTCCAGGGTGAAGGTAAAACCTGTCATCAGGGTACGAATATTGCCGCTGCCCTGTACCCGACTACCGGGGCTACGCTGTTCTTCCATGCGAATGCGTGTCAGCATTTCACCTTCACTCTTTGTGAAGTAATCTCCCGGCCATTCGTAGTGCTCATATTCAGCAAGGCCGGTTTCACGCGGATTAGCCACGGTGCTCTTCAGCAGTGAACGCGGCTTCATAAAGTCGAAATCATTCAGCACCCACTGTCCGCTGCGCAGACTTTCATTTGCTGTGATGGTATGGATAAACTCCTTGTCCAGTTTCAGCCCTTTCTGGTAATAACACACCAGCGGCGAATCTGCGCATGCCTTGTGGACATTAATGGCATCAGCCAGCACTAACGTGTGACTGTTCTCGCTGTGCTCAAACCACCAGTAGATACCCCACTCCTGCATCAGGCGCTGAATAAAAGCGAAATCTGTTTCACAGTACTGCATCTGCCAGGCGCGAGTCGGATAATTTTCCACCAGCCGTTTTTCCACTGGCCAGGGATACTCATCCAGTACCTCATCCAGGATGTCCACCACGTTTTTATTCTGAAACGCTTTGTAGTCACTAGTGTGGGTCAGTATTTTTAACCACGGTTCGAGCCGCAGTTCATACACCACCGAACGTCCTTGATGACCAGCCACGCGTGCCGCCGTCACCAGCCCGCTGATATAACGTTTTCCGCCGCCATCCAGTTCGATATGGACGCACAGATCTTTGCCCACCATCGGTTTGAGCTGCAGGTTTGCGGCGGGGGAAACATAGCCCAGGTTCAGGATGTCAGGAGTTTTTAATTTAATAGAATAAGTAAATAGTTCCCCTACTGTTTCTGTACCCCCTAAGCTTGCAAACAGTAACATTCCATCAGGAACTGCGCTGCCGCTCAAAGTCACGTTATGTGTACCCGATCCAGTTAGTGCGCCGGATGGATAATCTGTAGCTGCAAAACTCATAATTAATCCTTTTAACTAGAAATGGCTAAGTGCTAATAAGAAATCTTACAGAGAATAAAATATGCAATATATTCGTAACTGGCGTAAAACATCTCAATACTTATGCGAGCTACTGAAGATACTATCAACCATATATGCCTTGAAGAATGCACCGTCATGTTAACCTGGTGAAAACATTCACCTAAAGCACATT